>JBFMDG010000694.1:0-4198 GCA_040754135.1 Verrucomicrobiota bacterium | reverse complement strand
TTCTGTTACCCGACGAGGAAGTCACTCGTTTTACGGCGCGCCGCTTTGGATCGCGGGAAGATCCGGACAAAACGCCGCTGCTGGTGATCGATTATTTTCCCCCTTTGCGCATCGAGCGCATCACAAGGTCGAATCAACAAGTGGAGATCGAGTTCATCGCCCAACCGGCAACGCCTTATCGCGTCGAAATGAATTCGATCCTGGCATCGAGCGGCTGGAGCACGCTCACCAACATCGCGCCGTCAGAGATCGAAACCACGATCCTCGTCCACCATGACATCGATTCCGCAGCGCGATTTTTTCGTCTGGTGAAAAATCCGCAATGACCGGACGCGCAGTCGATCCGGTAAATTCCGGAGCTGGCCGACGCATCAGTTTCAGTCGTTTCACTCGCGATTGAAATTTCTTCAGCGCGATTTTTTATTGGGCATGATCGAGTGAACTAGTTGCCTAGCGCCGGCTTGCGAAACTGGAAACAATTTCCCACCGCGACAGTTGTTATTCGAAAAAACCCGGTTTTATTGGGTCTTTTCGCTGTGGCATATCGGCTGCTAAACCGCGCTCGACGTGAAGCGACGGTTATGATCGATGCCCTGTTCAACCAATCCAATTACGCGGCGGCCAAGAAACTTCTCGATGCCACGGTGCTCCGTCACGAAGCGATCTCGAGCAACATCGCGAATGTCGAAACACCTCATTACAAGCGGCTCGATGTTTCGCCTTCGTTCAGCACAGAGTTGCGTCAAGCTCTGGCCGCGCAGAGCCCCTCCCAGATCGGCTCCGTCCAGCCGCGGCTTGAGGTCGATCCCTCGGCCAAAGCACAAACTCGCGACGGCAACACCGTGCAATTGGAAAACGAACTGATGCAGCTTAACCGCAACTTCGTCGAACATTCTCTCGAAACACAGCTCATCTCCGGTTCCTTGTTGCGCCTGCGCCTGGCCATCACCGGACGCGCTCACTGAAATTGATTTATGCTGAACCTTCTCTCCGGCATCAACAGCACATCCGCTGCACTGGAGGCAGAACGAATCCGCATGGAGGTTATTTCCCAAAACATTGCCAACGCCAACATCTCGCGCGGTCCGGATGGCAAGCCCTATCAGCGGCAGGAGGTCGTATTTGAAAACCTGCTCAACGGACAACTCGGCCTGGCCGGCTCCTCCAATGGCGCGCCCAAGTCCGTGCAAGTCGCGCGAGTTGTGAACGATGAAAGGCCTGGAAGGCTGGTGCACGTGCCGGGACATCCCGATGCCGATGGCAATGGAATGGTTCTGATGCCGAATGTGAATATTCACGAGGAGATGGTGGATCTGATTGCCGCTTCCCGTGCGTTTGAAGCCAATCTAGCCGTAGTAAAGAATTCCCGGGCCATGGCGCTCCAGACGCTCGCCCTGGGCAAACGTGGTTAAGTTTTAGTTTTTCACTCGCTGCATGGATCCGCTGTCTGCCATCCGCCAGTATATGACGCCTTACGCCGGCGCCCCCGCCGCCGGCAAAGCAGCGGAACAACTTCTGAACTCATCGCAAATTCCCGCGGGCGAATTGCAAAAGCTCGGAGCGGCTGCGGGCCTGCCGCCGACCCCGGGCCTCGAGCGAAGTTCGGATGCGGTCCCCACCATCCGGATCAACAGCGCCGGCAATGGGGAGGCATTCAGCAGCCTTTTTGGGAAGTTGGTGGACGAGGTCAATGCCAGGCAGATGGTTTCCAAAGATGCCGTCCAGGGGTTGCTCAATGGCGATCAGGTCGCGTTGCATCAGGCGATGATCGCCATGGAGGAAGCGAGTGTCTCGTTTCAACTCATGGTCGAAGTGCGGAACAAGCTTCTCGAATCCTATCAGGAATTGATGCGCATGCAGATTTAAATGAGAGCCGAAAGTCGAGAGTCGAGAGTCGGGATGCCAGATTGTGTCCGGCGATGCAAGCTGGCTGGTGGCGATGACACCTGTTCCATCGCTGCGCCTGCCGGGCCACGGCTGTTTCCGTGGACCTGTCTCGTCGCTCGTCCCTCGCCTTTCGGCTCCTTCGCGAAATGAACAGCCTTGCTCAACTCGGTCAGCAGCTTTTGGCCATTTGGAAACAACTTGGCCTCAATCAACGCATCAGTGTCATTCTCGCCACCTTGCTGCTCTTCGGAGGACTCGGTGGCATTGTCTTCTGGTCCAATCGTGTCGATTACGCGCTGCTCTACGGGAAACTCGAAGACGGCGAAGCGGCCAAGGTGATCTCGGCTTTGGATGACGCAAAAGTTCCATATCGCACCGGAGCGGGAGGCGGATCGATCTACGTTCCATCAGACAAGGTCCACACCATGCGCATGCAATTGGCCGGACGCGGAATTCCGCGCGGCGAGGGCGTCGGGTTCGAGATTTTCGACAAGCCGAACTTCGGAATTTCCGATTTCGTGCAGCGAGCCAATTACATTCGCGCCGTGCAGGGGGAACTGTCCCGCACCATTTCGGAATTGGATGAAGTCGAGACCGCTCGCGTTATGATTGTCATGCCGGAAAACCGGCTTCTGAACGACAACACACGCAAACCGACCGCCTCCGTGTTTGTGAAAGTGAAAGGCCAATCCACACTGGCGCCGCCGGCTGTCAATTCGATCCGTTTTCTGGTCGCCAACGCCGTCGAAGGTCTGCAGGTCAACAACGTTTCGGTAGTGGACAACCGCGGCAACGTGCTCTCCGAAAACTCCGAAAGCGATTCACTGGCCGGGTTGAGCACGACCCAGCTGGCGGCCCAAAAGAATCTCGAGCTGTACCTCGCCAGGAAAGCCGAAGGAATGCTTGAAACAGTCCTCGGCCCCGGCCAGGCCGTGGTGCGCGTCGCCGCAGAAATCAACTTCGATTCCTTGACGCGCACCGAGGAAAAGTTCGATCCCGATGGCCAGGTCGTTCGTATTTCCACGATCAACGACGAAAACACCGACACCATGACCGCGACGACCACCAGTGGCGGCGTGCCGGGAACCTCGACCAATTCCAGCACGGAAACGAACAGCGTGGCGGCCACGCCTCTCAACAATTCGAAACTGCGCAAGAAAGTGGTGAACAACCAATACGAAATCAACAAGACCACAAGCAATCTTGTGACGGTTGCGGGCGGCCTGAAACGGCTCAGCGCGGCCGTATTTGTGGCCGCGAAAGTGGAAGGGACCGGTTCCGATCGCAAAGTGGTGCCGCGGACGGATGAAGAATTGAAACGGTTGAAGAAAATCGTCCAGAGCGCTCTCGGCATTCAGGAAGAAACCGAAATCACGCTGGAACAGATGCCGTTCAACGATCAGCTCGGAGTGGAATTGACGCAGCAGCTCGACACACAACAGAAGCGGCAATACTGGTTCGAGCTGGCCGGCTCGCTGGCTTTGCCCGGCGTTGGGCTGGCGGTGCTGTTCTTTTTCTGGCGCGCCTTTCGAAACACGCCCGTAGAAACCATCCCCATCGGGGTTCCATTGGGACAACTGCATGCCAATGGCAACGGCCATGGCAATGGCTATGCAAATGGGCATGGCAATGGCAACGGCAATGGACACGGGTTGCCCGACCGCAAAGCGACGCCCCCGGGCGTGCTCACCGTCGAGGTGTTAAATCAGCTGGTTCGCGAAAATCCCAACAACATGTCTCAAGCGATCCGCACGTGGATGTCCCGCGGACGCAGCGCACAAAATTGATTTGGTATGGCTGCCTATTCCGATTCTCTTCATTCCGTTCAGGCTGAAGTCAGCCGCATGACCAAAGTGCAAAAGCTGGCCGTGCTCCTCGTCATGCTTGGGCCCGATGCCGCCGCGCAAATTCTCAAATGCCTCGAACCGGCCGATCTGGAAGCGGTTTCGCTCGAAATGACCCGCCTGCCGCTCATCAGCTACGAAGTGCAGACGGAAATCCTGCGCGAATTCAGCAATGTGGCCCTCGAAGCGAGCACGGGCGTTTGTGGCAGCATTGAATTCACTCAGGAAGTGCTCGAACGCGGGGTCGGTTCTTTTCGCGCTTCGGACATTTTGGGCCGCATCGTGCCGCATCGCCCGCCGGTCACCGCCATGCAATCGATCCTGGATATGGATCCTCGCCCGCTGGCGAATTTGCTCAAGCATGAACAGCCTCAGGCCATCGCGCTCGTCACCAGTTATCTCCCGCCCGACAAATCATCGCGCGTGCTTTTTCTCCTGCCGGAATTTCTTCGCGAAGAGGTCATCGA
>JBFMDG010000693.1:0-4204 GCA_040754135.1 Verrucomicrobiota bacterium | reverse complement strand
TATTCATTTCAGCAGTTGGCTGCCGAGCGTGACTTGCTTTTGTTGACCAGCACCTTTGGCGATGGGGATCCTCCGGATAATGCCCGGTCCTTCTGGAACGCGTTGAGCAGCGAGGCCGCGCCGCAGTTGCCGCAATTGAATTACTCTGTCCTGGCTTTGGGCGATTCGAGTTATCCGAAATTCTGCGCTTTTGGAAGGAGCGTGGATGAACGGCTCGAAAAACTCGGTGCAAAGCGCGTCGTTGCGCGGTGCGACTGCGATGTCGATTACGAGCCAGCTTTTTTGCAGTGGCAGGAAGCGGCCCTCTCCGCCATAGCCCCTGCGGCAAGTCGTTCGCCGAGTGCCGGCGCACTCGAACCGAATGACCTGACGACCCAATCATTGATGGAAAGCGTTCCGCGGGCGAGCGGGCCTTCCCTTGCGGTCCCACTGACATCGAAGCGCTTTTCGGTTTCCGAGGCAGCCGATGCGGCAATGCCACCACGGCCAAATTACAATCGCAGTCATCCCTTTCCTGCTCCGCTGATCGCCAATCGGAAATTGAACCGGCCAGGATCAGCCAAAGAAACGCGCCATATCGAATTTGCGCTCGAGGATTCCGGGCTTGTTTATGAGGCAGGCGACGCGCTCGGCGTCTTCCCGAGGAATTGCCCCGAGCGCGTGGATGAGTTACTCCTTGCGCTTGGTTGCACCGGCGAGGAGCTGGTGGCGGGACGCGATGCGAAATCGGTGGCTCTGCGGGACGCCCTCTTGGATCAATATGAAATCACCAAAGTGCCCGGGCCATTGTTTCAAGCCATCGCTGCCAAATCGGCTGATCCAGAATTGAAACGGCTTTCGGCGCCCGGTGTGAATGGTGAGCTGACCAGATTTCTCTGGGGCAAAGAAATCATCGATCTGCTTTTGGCACATCGAGAAGTCACTTTCACGGCCAGCGAATTTACCGGTCTTCTCAAAAGGCTTGCGCCGCGCCTTTACTCGATCGCTTCCAGTCCCAAAGCCAATCCGGATCGAGTGCATTTATGTGTCGGCATTGTCCGCTACGAATCGCTCGGCCGAAAGCGCGGCGGGGTATGTTCAACCTGCCTGGCCGACCGCGTCCCATTGCAAACGACCGTTCCGGTGTTTGTTCATTCCAACAAGAATTTCCGGCCGCCCGCCGATGGAAGCCAGTCGATCATTATGATCGGCCCGGGCACTGGCATCGCGCCGTTCCGCGCGTTCCTCCAGGAACGGCACGCCACCGGCGCGCGCGGCCGGAATTGGCTTTTCTTCGGAGACCAGCATGCGGCGACGGATTTTCTTTACGAGGATGAGATTGTGAATTGGCGGGGCGAAGGTTTTTTGCACCGACTGGATCTGGCGTTTTCGCGCGATCAAACGGAGAAAATTTATGTGCAGCATCGATTGCTGGAAAATGCGCGCGAGCTCTTCTCCTGGCTGGACGATGGCGCGCACCTTTACGTTTGCGGCGACGCCAGTCGCATGGCCAAGGACGTGCACGAAGCGCTCCATCAGGTCGTGGAACGCGGCGGCGGCCGCACTCGGGAGCAGGCCGCCGAATATGTGACCGCGCTTCAAAGGGAGAAACGCTATCAACGTGACGTGTATTGATGGAAATGTCTTGAAGCGGAGTTCAACTCCGTTCCAATGGACCAGATCGGCGTGGAAATGGACACTCGGCAACTCAAATTCTTTTCGGCCGTGGCTCGTTGCGGCAGCATTGTGGATGCAGCGGCAAAGTTGCATCTCACCGCTTCGGCGGTCAGCCACGGCCTGAAACAGCTTGAGACAGATCTCGGGTGCCGGCTCTTTCACCGCACCGGCAAAAAGCTTCTCTTGAACCAGGCCGGCGAGCAATTGCTCGCTCAGATCGAATCGCCGCTGGCCGCCTTGGAACAAGCCGCGGAATCGGTCAAACAACTCGCGCAATGGGGCCAAACACGGCTGCGACTCGGCGCAACCGCTTCGAGTTGTCAGTACGTGTTACCTCCCGTGATTCGCGAGCTGAAAAAACATTTTCCGAAATTGACCCTGCAAGTGGAGTCGGGCGACATGCCGGAAATGGTGGAACAAATCAAAGCCAATCGCATCGATCTTGCCCTCGGCCTGGCTCCGGAACACGAGGCCGGCCTCGAAATCCGGCCTGCCTTCAAAGATGAATTGTTGTTTGTGTTCGCCGCGAACCATCCCTGGGCGGCGGGCAAGCCCATCAACCGCGAGGAATTAAGGCTGCAGCCCCTCATTTTATACCAGCGCTCCAGCCTCACCGCGCGCCTCGTCAACGATTACTTCCGCACACTCGATCTGGTCCCAAGCACCATCATGGAAATCGGAAATATCGAGGCCATGAAAGAACTTGTGAAACTCAACCTCGGTGTGGCCGTTCTCGCGCCCTGGACCGCCGATCGTGAACTGGCCCGCGGCTCGTTGCGCATGCGCCCTCTCGGATCCCGACCTCTCCGCAGGCAATGGGCCGTCGTTTCCCTCGGCGGTCGGCGCCTCACGCTGGCGGAAGAGACTTTCGTTCGACTTTGCCGGAGCGTGGCCTGCGGTCTGCGGCTCGATCGAAAGGATATCCCACCGCTGCATTAATTGGGTGCCTCGTGGAAACTCGACGTTCCGATCGATGTCACGTTTCCGAATGGGTCGTTCCGCTCCGCTCGGCTATGATCCAAACGAACTCAACCTGCTTGAGCCTGGCGCGGACGTGCGTTACACAAAGCGCATGCTTGTCACGATCATTCTCGCCACTCGCAATGCGCACAAGGTGCAGGAGATTTCTCGAATCCTTGGTCCCGGGTTTCTTTGTCTCGATCTGAAATCATTTCCTGGCGCGCCAACCGTGGTGGAGGACGCCGGCACGTTTGCGGGGAACGCCACAAAAAAGGCGGTCGAGCTGGCTCGGTTCATTTCAAATATCGCGACCGCGCAGTTCAAGTTGATTTTCGCGGCTGAAGCTCATGGGAATGAATGGTACGTCCTGGCCGATGATTCCGGACTGGAAGTGGACGCGCTCGATGGCGCGCCGGGCGTTCATTCGGCCCGATTCGCCGCGTTGGATGCAAACGCGCCAACGAATTCCCCAGACGCGGCCAACAACGACAAATTGTTGCGATGGCTCGAAACAGTTCCTGAAGCGAAGCGCCAGGCCCGATTCCGTTGTGTGCTGGCGCTCGCTCCGATCGTGCCGCCGGAGCCGGTCACGTCCTCGCCGGTTTGTGCGCTCGAAGAAATCGAACTACGCACCGAATTGTTCGAGGGAACTTGCGAAGGCCGTATCGCCTTTCATCCGAGCGGTGGCGGTGGTTTTGGTTACGATCCGCTTTTCATCCCGGAAGGATTCAATCAGTCGTTTGCCGAATTGGGTGAAGAGGTCAAGAATCGCATCAGCCATCGTGCGCACGCTTTGGAAAAACTGCGCAAACGATTCGAATCGTCAGTGCGATAAATAAAAAGTGGCGATTCGAATTTGCGTGGCACACTGCCAGCGCTGCATTCCTTCCCGGTTGGATATCAGGAAAGATCGCGAAATTACTTCTGTCTTGAACTTACCTCGGCGTTTGCCAGCTCATATCGACTTGCTTGCTGACTTTGGAGAGGACTTTGCCGGAGAGATCGACGAGTTCGACTTCGATCGTGTTCGCTTTGAAAACGTCCTTGGGTGGTTTGGCGTCTTCTTTGACCGCCACACTCAACAACTGCACACCGCGGCCGGTTTTGACATTTTGTTCGATGCTCGAGAACCACTCCGAGGATTTAGGATTGGCGGCATCGAACACTTTCATGCGCAGTTTTCCATTGGCTTCGGTCATGTTGAATTTCACGGTCACCACACCGGTATGCAGATCGTTTTGTTTGAAGTCTTCGAGTTCGACGCTGCTGCCCGTTTGCGCGGTTTGCGCCGCGGCGGGCGCGCTGCCGCCTCCCGGCGCTTTCCACATCAGCAGCATGGTGGTGGCGAACAAATTGAACCGTTTGGAAGCGGATTCTTCATTCAAATAGACGAGCACCTTGTCGGTGGCGTAACTGCTCGAGACAGCTCCGGCCGGAGGCTGGAACTTGACCGGGAACAGGAGAAAGTTGCGGCGCGATTTCCCAAGTTCGGCCGGATTGCTTTTGAAATAATTGGCCGCTTGCGGGTCGCTTTGCTTGGTGATATCGACGCCCATAAAGGGTTTCGGGCCGAGGGTATCCTTGTACT
>JBFMDG010000692.1:0-4205 GCA_040754135.1 Verrucomicrobiota bacterium | reverse complement strand
GAAGGAAATAAAGAGCTCGTCCACCTGGCTTTGTTTGATTTCGAATCCCTTCCCCCTGGCCACGATCCGGTCCCCAAACAAATCAGCAGCTTGCGGCGCAAGTATTGCCAGAAGGAAAACGATGAGTTGTAGAAATCGCATCAGCACAAAACTCCATCCATTACAATTTAACGACGCGCACATTACTGATGTCGGGATCTTTCGCAACTTCATCCAGCAATTCCTGCGGCGGCACACTATCAAGGTTTAGCACCGTCAGGGCCTGGCCGCCGACTTTTTCGCGGCTCAAGCTCATGCTGGCAATGTTGACTTTATGTTTGCCCATGAGCGTGCCGATGTAACCGACAATGCCCGGCCGATCCTTATTCGTCATCAAAAACAAAACGCCTTCCGGCACCAACTCGACCGGCATGCTGTTGACGCGCACGATCCGCGGAAGATTACGCGCGCCAAAAAAGGTTCCGCCGGCGGAATACCGGTGTTCGCCCGAGTAAACGGCGACATGCAGCCACTCGTTGTAATCGGTCTCTTCGTTCGATTTGATTTCTTCGACGAGCAATCCGAGGGAAAGGGCGAACATGCGAACGTTCACCTGATTGACTTCTTTGCCGCCGGCGGCGCTGAGAAAGCCCTTCAAAACCGAGCGCGTGATCGGATCTCCCGGCAACTCCGTGGCTTTGCCGCCATAAGTCACCACCAGGCGGTCGTTCCGTTTCGGCGCAAGTTGCGCAAGTAACTTGCCCAGCTTTTCTCCGAGATTCAGATACGGCCGGACCATGGCATACGTTTTCGCATCCAAATTGGGAAGGTTCACCGCATTTCGCACTGCCCCATGCAAGAGATAATCGGTGATCGCCTCGGCCACTTCGATGCCGACGTTTTCCTGTGCTTCCTCCGTGCTGGCGCCCAGGTGCGGCGTCATAATGACTTGTGGCAATTCACGCAACGCAAACTGCCCCGGAGGCGGTTCAACTTCGTAAACATCCAGGGCCGCGCCAGCCACCTGGCCGTTTTGGATCGCCCCGACCAAATCGGTTTCATCGATGATGCCACCCCGGGCGCAATTGAGGACGCGAACTCCCTTTTTCATCTTGGCGAAAGCTTCGGCGTTAATCATGCCTTTGGTCTCTTCGCTCATGGGCATGTGAACAGTGATAAAATCGGAACGGGCGTAAAGTTCATCCAATTCCACAAGCTCGACCTGCAAGGCCTTGGCGCGAGAGAGCGCGAGGTAAGGATCAAAAGCCAGGACGCGCATGCCAAAGGCAATGGCACGCCGCGCCACTTCGCTGCCAATGCGTCCCATGCCGAGAATGCCAAGCGTTTTGCCATAGAGTTCCACGCCCTGAAAAGCCTTGCGGTTCCACTCGCCGGATTTCATGGACATGTGGGCTTGAGGAATTTTCCGCGCCAATGCCATGAGCATGGAAAAGGTCAATTCCGCGGTCGAAATCGTGTTGCCGCTCGGCGTGTTCATGACCACGATGCCGCGCTGAGTGGCCGCTTCCACCTCGACGTTGTCCACTCCAACCCCGGCGCGCCCGACGACACGCAAACGCGGCGCGGCTTCAATGACATTCCGAGTGACCTTCGTTTCGGAGCGCACCACCATCGCTTCAACGTCCGCCACGAGAGGGATGAGTTCGGATTCCGGCAGGCGTTTGGGCAAAACGGTCACCTTGAACTCACTTCGCTGTTGCAGCAGCGCAATGCCCTTGGGCGAAATCGGATCACAAATCAAGACGTGCATATTCAAATGAAGTGCGGAGTCTAGGAAAAGCGAAACTGGAGGTCAAATGTTCAAAAAAATTTTGGAGCTCGAACAGGGAAAGTCGCGCCTGGCTTGGGACAAATAGCGCGACCAGCCTGGCGCTGCGAGAATCCCGAGCGGCTCGAGTTTTTGCGTGAGGCCTTGCTTGGTTTCGCTTGCATAATTTCAGCCGGACGATAATGTCGGCGCGATCGGACAGGAGGAGTTCTGTCCTTCGCAGCACAGGAATAGCGATGCCCAAACTGAAGTCAGAGAGGATTTGCCTTTTTCGAGTCGCGCGCGCGTTCACTCTCATCGAATTACTCGTGGTCATAGCGATCATTGCCATTCTGGCGGGGATGCTTTTGCCCGCTTTGTCCAAGGCCAAAGGCAAAGCCAAAACCATTCAATGCTTGTCCACCCTGCGTCAATGGGGACTGGGATTGCAGATCTTTGCCACCGACAATGACGATCAGATGCCGCGCGACGGCACCGATGACGGGGGGCAATATGGTGTGGATACCGGCGCCACTACCGGTCCCGGCAGTCCGAATGATCCGTTTGCCTGGTTTAATCAATTGCCGCCGAACATGGGTGATCGGCCGTTTTCCAATTACTGGAATGGTGTGACCTCGAATTATCGAAAGAACCTGCCATTTCCGGGTGGGATTGGGAAGGTCTGGCATTGCCCTGCGGCACAGGTGGCCGGGAACGACAATTTCAAGAAAGGGGGATCGTTCGGCTTTTTCAGTTACGTGATGAATATCGATTTGAAGTTGCTTTCGACGATCCGTAACAACGTTCAGGGCAACAGTTTCAACTACCCGCAAATGCCCAAGCTCGGGAACGTGCGCCAACCGGCCGCTGCAGTGCTCCTGGTGGACACCGCATTCAGCCCCACGCTTGAGAATTACACCAGTTCGCCCGATCGTAACGGAATTTTTCCTGCCTCCCGCAGCGATCGTTTTACGCGCCGCCACAATAACGAAGGCGGAAACCTTGTTTTTGTGGACGGACATTCTGCCTTCTTCAAGCGCAGCTACATCACCAATGGCGCCGCCTCGCGTGAAGAAAAATTTAATCCCGATGTCATTTGGAACCCTAACCGGGACATACCCTGAAACTGTTTCTGCTCGCCTTTAAATCAACCCAACCTGCTTATGAATAAACTACTGCTGAAGTTCGCGGCGGCCGGCGCCCTGAACTGGCTGCTTGTTTCCACTCCCGCTGCCGTGATTCTGAGTGATTCATTCAGCTACCCCGACGGCCCCGTCACCACGGTTTCGGCTGGCCAATGGCTTAATCATAGCGGTTCAGGAACGGCGGATGTTACCAGCGGGCAACTCGTCCTCAGCCAGGCAAAAGGTGAAGATGTCAATGCCGCCCTTGAGGGGCAACCCTATTCCAGCGGTGAATTGTATGCGCGCTTTAAAGTCAATTTCAGCGTTTTGCCGCTCGGCACCGGAGGTTATTTCGCGCATTTCAAGGATGCCGCGACCGGATTTCGAGGGCGCGTTTTTGCCACCACCACGGGCGCGGCCACGGGCGGTTTTCGCATTGGCGTGAGCAATTCGGCCAATGCGCCAAGCGCCACCATCCAGACCGATCTGAGCTTAAATACGACTTACACGCTGGTTTTAAGATGGGACTTTGCCAGTTCTGCGGCCACCTTGTGGCTTGATCCTGCCGCGGAAACTGACCCGAGCGTGACCGCCACTGATACGGCCAGCGCCATTGCAGTCACCTCTTTTGCATTCCGCCAATCCACCGCTTCAGGCAACGGCATGGGCGTTCTTACGGCGGATGATCTCGTCGTGGGAATATCTTTTGCCGATGTGATCGGTTCGGTGATTGAAGCCCCACGAATCACGGTACATCCGGAACCTCGCACCGTGACCGCGGGAGAAGATGTGACATTCACCGTGGGGGTTTCGGGCACACCGCCACTGACGTATGAATGGTTTTTTGGGAACAACCCGATCCCGAATTCCAATGCCGCAACATTGACCCTGACGAAAGTCACGGAGGCCCAAGCGGGATCTTACAAGGTCAAAGTCAGCAACTCCGCCGGATCCGACGAAAGCAATACCGCCACGTTGACCGTGAATGCCGCTCCCGTCGCACCCAAGGTCGATCTCCAACCGAAAAGCCAGACCGTCGAGGTGGGGGGAACCGTCACCTTCAACGTCGAGGCCAGTGGAACCCAGCCCATTTCTTATCAGTGGCTCAAGGGCACTACAGAAATTCCAGACGCCACCGGGACTTCGCTGACGCTGACGGATGTGAAATTGACTGATGCGGGCGAATACTCGGTTCGCGTCTCAAATGTGGTGGACACCGTCTTCAGCGACAAAGCAGTGCTGACGGTGACCGAGCCACCGCCCCCTGCCATTACGAAGATTTCACATTTACACACCCTCCTTGATCCGGACAATTTTCTGCCGACAGATACTGC
>JBFMDG010000691.1:0-4206 GCA_040754135.1 Verrucomicrobiota bacterium | reverse complement strand
TCTGGCTGGAGCCGGTGAAAATGCGGCTCCCGCCGTTTCGGCATTGACCGAAGCCCTCAAAGACAATGCACCCGACGTCCGGCGATTGGCCGCTTATGCTCTCGGCGAAATCGGCCCCAAAGCAGCCCCGGCGATCCCCGCGCTTAAAGAACTGATGGCCGACCGCGACGGCACCGTCGTGCAACAGGTCGTCAACAGCTTGCGCAATATTGATCCCAAAGCCGCGGGGGATATCCAATTCAAGAACGTGACGACGCAATAATCGTCCTGGCGGATCGATCACGCTCAGAACCCTTTTCGCTTTCCACTTCCTTTTCCTCTTTCGCCCCCGTTGAAAGAAATTGACGGGCCGTCGCTCGATCAAACGGCCACTTCCGGTCAGTCATGAAAAGTTGGACACTCGAAATGCGTTTCGGCATTCTATCCGCCGCTTCAACCCAACTGAATTTATGCGCACATTGGTCATCGGCATTGATAGTGGAACGCAATCCACGAAAGTCCTGGTGGTGGATGCCCTTTCTGGCAAGGTGCTCTCCGCGGCGGCGCAGCATTACGACCTCATTCCGAACCTTCCACCAGGCGCCAAAGAGCAACATCCGCACACCTGGCGAGAGGCCACGCTCAAAGCCACGCGCCAGGCCCTGAAACTGGCCAAGGCCCGGCCCGGCGAAGTCAGGGCCATCGGCGTCAGCGGTCAACAGCATGGCTTCGTGCCGCTCGATGCCAAAGGCGAAGTGATCCGTCCGGCCAAACTCTGGTGCGATACCTCGACCATTGCCGAGTGCGAACAAATGACGGAACGGCTCGGCGGGTTGAAAGCCGCCATTCGCGCGTTGGGCAACGCGGTTCTGCCCGGATTTACCGCCCCGAAGATTCTTTGGTTGAAAAACCATGAGCCGGAGAATTTCAAACGGCTTGCCACGATTTTGTTGCCTCACGATTACTTGAATTGGTGGCTGACCGGAAACGCGGTCATGGAATACGGCGATGCCAGCGGCACCGCGCTGGTCGATGTTCGAAAACGCAAATGGTCCGATGCGGTCCTGGAAACGATCGACGCCAATCTGATTTCAAAACTTCCGCCGCTGATTTCGAGCGATCAACCCGCCGGGAAATTGCAACCGGCCACGGCGAAAGCACTGGGCCTGACCACCGACGTGCTGGTCAGCGCCGGCGGCGGCGACAACATGATGGGCGCCATCGGCACCGGCAATACGCGCGACGGCGTGATCACGGCGAGTTTCGGCACGAGCGGGACGATTTACGCCTGTTCGGAAAAACCGATCGTCGATCCCAGAGGAGAGATCGCCGCATTTTGCGATTCCACCAATCGATGGCTGCCATTGCTCTGCACGATGAATGTGACGGTGGCAACGGAAATGGTCCGGCGCGATTTTCAAATGGATCATGGCGCGTTTGAAAGAACGGCCGCAAAAGCTCCGCCCGGTTGCGATGGATTGCTTCTGTTGCCTTATCTCGAAGGGGAACGAACGCCCAATGTCCCTGCCGGCACCGGCACTTTTCTGGGGGTGACCCCGAAGACATTTACAGCACCGCATTTTGCCAGAGCGGCGATGGAAGGTGTCACCCTGGGGATGAACTATGGCCTGCGGCGTCTGGCCGAGCTCGGAGTGAAACCGGCGCAAATCCGGGCGACTGGCGGCGGCGCGAATTCGAAGCTGTGGCGTCAGATCATGGCCGACATTTTCAACGCGGAAGTCGTGACGTTAAAAGTGGGTGAAGGCGCGGCCTTTGGCGCGGCGTTGCAAGCGCTTTGGTGCTGGCGCAATCAGCAGGGTGATCGCGTGTCCATTGCTGAGATCACCGATCGGTTCGTAACGCTCAATGCCAGGGAAACGCACCAGCCGAATCCCGAACGCGCAGCGATTTACGGCGAACTTCAGAAACTGCAGGATAATCTTTCCAAGTCGCTGCGCGGAGTGTTTGCCGATCATCGCTCATTTGTTTTGCGTGAGTGAGACGCCAACCCGCTCCTCGTTCCCATTCCCTTTAAATTGTCACGGGAGGCGAAATTGCAATCTCCGACGTAATTTCTCTCAAGAAGAGAGGCGAAGCGATTTGGTCGGTGAGTTTCATTCGTTCCGTTCCGACCCTCGATTTTAAATCACAGGGATCAGACCGGCTGACGAATCACCGGCTTTTAAAGGAGATGCCCCGCTTGCGCATTGAGCTGAGTGAACGCATTATCCCGGGTTTATGCTGACGGTTTCCGATGTCACAAAATCCTATGGCGGACGAGTGCTTTTCGAAGATGCGACGCTGCAGGTGAATCGCGGCGATCGCGTGGCGTTGGTTGGGCCGAATGGCGCCGGCAAAACCACGTTGTTCCAACTCATTCTCGGCGCCGAAACTCCCGACGCCGGAACGATCAATTTGCAACGTGGCGCTTCGGTCGGTTACCTCCCGCAGGAAAGCGCTCCCGTGCGAGGCGAAACCGTGCTCGAACTCGCGCTCACCATGGAATTGAAAGCGGCCCACGATTCAGACGCTCCCCCTCACGATGGCGCGTCCGCCCATGCGACATTAGGAATCCCGTTGCTCGATCATTACGCTGACGGGGACGGTTTTCATTTGGAAGCGAAGGCGAAAAAGATTCTGAAGGGACTCGGCTTTCGTGATTCCGATTTCGACCGGCCTGCGCGCGAGATGAGCGGCGGCTGGGTCATGCGCGCGCACCTGGCGCGTTTGCTGGTGCGCGAGCCAGATTTATTGCTGCTCGATGAGCCCACGAATCATCTCGACCTCGAAGCCTTGCTTTGGTTTCAGGAGTATCTGCGTCATTATCCGGGAGCGATCCTGCTCATCTCTCACGATCGGGAGTTTCTCAATCAACTGGCCGGCAGCATCGTTGAAATCCGCCAACGCCGGCTCTGGCGGTATCGGGGCAATTACGACGAGTTTCTCGTGCAACGCGAGGCGCAGGAGACGCAACTCGAAGCCGCTTACAAAAATCAACAGCGCGAAATCGCCCAGCTCATGCGCTTCGTCGAACGGTTCCGCGCCAAAAACACCAAAGCCTCGCAAGCGCAAAGCAAGCTCAAGCAGATCGAGCGCATGGAAAAAATCGAGGCGCCGGCGGCTGAGGATGCGTCGATTGACTTCCGTTTTCCGCAACCGGCGCGCAGTGGATTGAAAGTCATCACGCTCGAAAATATTCACCAGGCTTACGGCAGCCACGTGGTTTATGAGGGAATGAATTTCGAAGCGGAACGCGGGCAGCGCATGGTGCTGGTCGGGCCGAATGGCGCGGGGAAATCAACCCTGTTGAAAATTCTTGCCGGCGTCGTGCCATTCCAATCCGGTCTGCGCAAGCTCGGCCATAACGTGCGCTCCGGTTATTACGCTCAATATCGCCAGGAAACTTTGCATCCTGAACGCACCGTGCTCGAAGAGGCGCTCGATACCCCCCAACGCGTCACCGAACAGTTCGTGCGCACGGTGCTCGGCTGTTTTTTATTCCGCGGCGACGACGTCTTCAAACGCGTCAGCGTGCTGAGCGGCGGTGAGAAAAGCCGGCTCGCGCTGGTGAAACTCTTGTTGGATCCGCCCAATCTTTTGCTCATGGATGAACCGACAACTCACCTCGATCTGGCGAGCGTCGAGGCGTTGATCGGCGCGCTCGAACAGTTCGAAGGCACGCTCATCTTCATCAGCCACGACGTCTATTTCATCCGGTCTTTAGCCAATCATGTGGTGCATGTGAACGAGGGACAGTTGCGGCGTTTCCCGGGCGATTACCAATATTACCTCGACAAAACAAAGGCGGAATCGGAACGGCTCGGGCTCACAGCGGGTGGTTCGGGTGGTGCGGGTGGTTCGTGTGGTTCCAATCCGTTTGCGAATGCAAGGCCAGGCGAAGTTTTGGATCGCGCCAAACCCTCGATCAAATCGCGGGAACAAAAGCGGCTCGAAGCGGAGCAACGTCAGGCGCGTTCGCGCGAGTTGCGGGCGCAACGAGAGCAGGTGCAATCGCTTGAAAAGCAGATCGCCGCACTGGAACAACAGCAAACGGCATTGACTGCGGAATTGGAAAAAGCCGAGACATATCAAAAGCCCGGGCGCGCTCTGGAAGTGAACCGCGAGCTGACCGATACCATCGAGCGGTTGTCCCAATTGAGCGCAGAATGGGAATCGGCCGCCACGCGCTTGAACGCGATGGAGAGAAAGCCGGATTGATCTGCGGAC
>JBFMDG010000690.1:0-4212 GCA_040754135.1 Verrucomicrobiota bacterium | reverse complement strand
GGCTTGTAAAGCCGCGCTCTGGAGCGCGGAGCGCGGGACTAAGTCCCGCAGCAGCTTCGCACCTCGAAACGCTTGAGGAATTGCAGAGCGACTTGACCACCGCTACGTGCTGCGGCTTATAAAGCCGCGCTCTGGAGCGCGGAGCGCGGGACTGAGTCCCGCAGCAGCTTCGCAACGCCGACACGCCTGAAAGAATTGGGAGCGACTTGACCACCGCTAACGCGCTGCGGCTTGTAAAGCCGCGCTCCGTTTACGCGCTTTACCGGCGTTTGATTCGCAGAAAGAGCTTCTCGCTTCCCGCAGGTATTTCCACGTCCAATTGCCGCGTGGATTCAGGCAGATTTTCCGCGCCCAGAATGCGCAGGGTCATCCATTGCTCGCTCGGGGCATCGATCCGAACCGACGCGAGCACATCGTGGGATGCGTCCGGACTTGAATCTGTGAACCGAACCCGCAGCTGGTTTTGGATGAGCAACGCTCGATCGATCTCCCGAATTTGAATCAACCCCGGATCGATCCAGAACCGCACGCGCGATGTGGTTCGGTTCCCTTGACGATCGCGCACCGACACGGTGACGTTGCTCCGATCGAGTTGTGCCAGAGGCGGATCAATCGGCACTGAGTAGATGCCGCCATCAACCCAGGTGCCGCGCCCTGCCAATTCCGTGCCTGCGGGCAGGCCGTTGACGGTGAAATCCGCTTTGATCGACAGGCTGTCCGGTTGGATGCCGGAATAGGCATCGGCGACACCGACTCGGATTTCCGAAAGCGGTTGCGCGTTTCGATTTGCTTGCGGACTGCTGACCATCAACGCGGGGCGATTGTCATCGAGAAACCAGCCAAAATCGCGATTGGGTCCGAATTCATCGAGGTTGATGGGGCAACCCAAATCGATCCAGCGCACGAACGTCATTTTCTCGTCTTCCGTCAACGGTGGCACACCGCTATTGGGCGGGGGCATGATTTCGCCGGTGTAATCGAGATCAGCCGCATTGATGTTGGCGCCGGCGGGCAATGTGGCGGGATCTCCCGGCGTGCGTTCGGTGGGGTGCTGTTCGTTGCTCCAGCCATCGAGACGTTCACCAAACAATTTCCAAATGAGCAAACTTCGCCGGCTCTGGAACATGCGGACATAACGGCTGGCGTTGCTTTGACGCCACTGCGGATTGCCGCCCACGCGCACCAAAGGCGTATGTCCCCAACGCGCTCCGTCATCGGCGGCAAGGCGCGCATAATCGCCGGGCAGATTTCCATAGAGCGCATGATCGTCGAGCACGAGATTGCCAGGCGCGGGATCGTTGGTGCGCGAATGGCACGACGTGCAACTCTTTTGCAGCAGCGGACGGATGTCGCGATAGAATTCCACGTTGACCGCGCCAGGCGCGTTGGTGCGAATGACGGTGGCCCCCGATTCATCCTTGCTCAGCCACGTGCGCATCGAGGTCAAATCCACCGGCTGATAATCCGGCTGTCCGGCCACGGTCAGGCTGATATCGAGCGGCGCCTGGCTGTGGGCATGGCAACCGCCGCAATTGTTGCGCACTTCGCCGGGCCGAACCTGATGCCACGTCTGCGCCATCGTCAAGGTCATGCCATGACGGTTCACCATTTGAAATGTGAACGGTGTGTCCGCGGGAATGCGCGCCATAAAGCTCGTGTCCGGATTGCCTTCGGGATCGCGAACGGGTGAGCCGTCCGGATTGAACTTTCGCAGTGGAATCTCGCCAAGGATGCGGAGTTTTTCATTGGCGTGATTGAAAAAGTGCTGGCCCATGTTTGGCCCATAACTGCGATGCGAACTGCCTTCCATGACCAGAATGCGGACGGCATGGATTTCACTGTTGGCATACTTGCCGGCATCTGAACCTTGCACGATCCAGTTGCTGCTTTGTTCGTTCTCGGTGGTGTTGAAGGCGTCGAGCCCATCGTAAGAGTTCGACCATGGCGTGACATAACCTGGGAAACTTTCGCGTTTGTAAAAGCTGCTCGTGCCGACGATGCCATAAGCGGTGCCGCGCGGCAGATCGCGATGCGCGGTGCCATCGTTTGGCAGCCAGGGAATTTTCCGCGGTTCCGTCATCCCATGCACCGCTTGGTATGAAACAACCGCGCGCGGCCAGGCTTCGTTGAAGGCGGGATCATTCTTGATCCGCACCAGTTCGGTCGGATCATTGATCACGTTCCCGCCTCTGATCAGATACAAACCTGCGTCGTAATAAGGACGCGTTGTCGGCCGGTTCAAGTCGTTGGCCGGACCGGGAGTCCAGACGACGAGCAAATCATTATTCGGCGCGGCGGAGGGATGTGTGAATTTTCCCACGCGCACGCCCTCTTTGCCGACCGGCGCCGCCTCATCCAACCCATGCGTGAAAGGGGTGATCGAAAACAGGCCGCGCGGCGTGAACGGCATTTTGAACGGGTAAGAGAACCCCTGGCCAATCGTCTGGGCCACGGCCGGATTGTCATGTGGAAACGCGCTGTGGAACGCGGGCTGTCCTGCCGGCGGAGTGACTGGCATGCGGTAAAGCGCGCCGAAACCGTTATTATTCAGATTGTAGTAATCCTCGATAATCAGATCACCGTTCCCAAGTTGGGTCATGAAATGAAAGGCCTGTGGCTGACGGAATGCGCTCACGATCGGACTCCAGTTCCGCCCATCGGGATGAATAGCCCAGACCGCCCAAAGTCGAATATCGCGAATGCCCTGCGATTCGTAGCTGCTGAACATAATCCGCCCGTCCTGCAACGTCGTCGGATGCAAAGCGCTCCCGATGTTCATTGGCGCGATGAACGTGACATTCTCGCCATCCTCATCCATGACAAACAATTGGAGCGTCGGCGAGGTGTACTCGCGCGGTGGGACAAATCCGTTGCGATTGCTGGTGAAAGCGATTTTGCCGCCGGGCAGCGGACAAGGACCGAGGTTGAGGATGCCATAGCCGAGCCGATTGAAATTGACTGGAGGATTGACCGGGTTGGATTCATCCCAATGGCCGCCGCCAGTGTTCGGCGTGAATTCCTGAAAGGTGAGCCGGACAATTTGCCGCGTCCTCAGATGAATCTTGTAAATGTCCGCGCCTTGATAAGGCAGATCGGCGCGCTGCGAATTGAGCTGATTCCGCTGCAAGTTCGGGAACAGCACATAAAAACACCATTCGCCATCCAGGGATATGAACGGGTCGGTGACCGAGCCGAGACCGCCACGCACGAGAACTTCTTCGGAACCGTCTGGATGAAGTAGAACCAGATCAGCGCCGGGATCGAGTTGCGCCGGGTGAAAAACTTCCGGCCAAAGCGAATTGGTATCATCGCCAAAACGTGGTGCGCGCACATAAACGATGTCGTAATTCACTGCGGCATAGAGCGGCGGCAGGGCGATCGAGAACAGGAGCAGGCAAAAAATGCGGCGAAAAACCGCGGTCAAACGGAATTGAAATGACGTCATGTGGCCTTGGGGATGGCCCGGATCGAACGCTGAATTCGCATTGCTGCGCGGCGTGGCACGGCAGCAAATTTCCTGCCTCTCGATGCGCGGCATCGAAGCGGTGCAGTGAACCCGATTCCAGCGCAGGACCCACGCAATTTTTAGTCAGGTTCTGAGATTCAGGAAGGCGGCTTTAAACAAGGCGGCAAGGGTAGTCTTTATTGTCCTGTTTTAAACAAGCGGAAAAAGCGATGCGCATTAGTGGGCGGCACAATCAGCCCGGACGCGGCTTCTGACACCTCGATCTCGCGCCAATCCGGAATGCTCAAATTGCTGCTACTTTGCAGTTTGGTTGGGCCGAATGGTTGCCAGGAAATATTGAATCCGCCAGGCACCAGCGAAACGGAAGTGAAAAAAGGCGCCAAGTCCAAAATTGCGAACGTATCCGATTCACCCGCCGCCAGGATGAGGCCGGCGCTGCTGGAGTCGATGCGCAGCGCCCCCGATAAGGAAGAGTTACCACTCAGTCGTTTGGGTTGAGCGGGATTGCTCACGTCGATGAGTTCGAGGCCGCCGCGGCTGGAGTTTGTTTCCGTTTGAACTGGAAGCGTGGCTACCAAAGCATAATGCCCAATGACCGTGACGTCACTCGCCTGTCCTTCCAACTTTATGCCTCCAAGCCGCCGCGTGTTGGCCGGCACACTCACATCCATGATCTGCAATCCCTCGGTCAAATCCGCGAGGTAAGCGTAATTTCCGGAAATGGCGACGCCGACGTATTCGCCTTG
>JBFMDG010000689.1:0-4220 GCA_040754135.1 Verrucomicrobiota bacterium | reverse complement strand
GAAATGCCCCGCCAGATAAACGCGGCCTTGCGCATCGCGAGCAATGGAATCGAGGAACGGTTTGTCCAATGAAGCGGCCAGAGTTGGCCCGGTTCCGGGAACAAAACTCGGGTCCACTCGGCCATCGGCCAGCAACCGAACCAGGCCGGTGGTTCTCACCCCACCAAATTGTTCAAATCCGCCCACGACCAGAATTTTGCCATCCGGCAATTCGACCGCTTCCGAAATCAGGCGCGTGGTGAACACTCGAGCCAGGACCTGATAGTTCTGGTTCAAAACCGGATCGAAAACGTTCGGAAAATCCTCGAAGAAGTTCAAATCCGTGAGTTCCACCGTTTGAAAACCGGAATCAAGCGTGCCATCGGCATTCAGCCGGAATAATCCCGTCACACCGCCAATCCCGTTGATAATGCCGAGCAGTTTGCCTTGAGCGTTTTCGCCAACAATGCGCACTCCGCCCACTTCAATCGTTGATAGGACGTTGTTCCCGTCGCGCGTCACGCGACCAACCAGATTGCGCAAACTCGGTGGCAAATCCTGGAAGGACGCATCCCGGCTTCCATTCAGATTCAAGCGGATCGTGAATCCGCCGTTCACAACGGTTTGAGCCGAGCCACCGCTCACCAGAATTATTTGGCCGTTGGACTGCGTGAAGAGTTCGGAAACGCCATCGAGATCCGACTGCGTGACCGAGCTCGCATCGAAACTCATATCGGCGCTTCCATCGGCTTGATTACGACCAAACCGCGTGATCTGCGCAAAACTGGAATCTCCCAATCGCAGCAGATAGTAAAACCCGCCATTGGGGCCCGGCGCGACGACGCCGTCATGAGCAATGACGGCCGTGGGAATGCGGTTGGCGATATCCATTTGCGTGGCGGCAACGCGACCGTCGGATTCCAGAATGGCCACGCCCATTTGATCTTTGGCGCCAACGCGATTGAACCGGCCGCCCACGGCGATGCGGTTGTCTGCCAGCGGGGCGACGGAAGCGGGATAGGTGGCGAGCCCGAAAGGTTCGGTTTGCAAGGAGTTATCGAACTGGCCATTCGGGTGGAATCGCGCGATTCCACCGACGCGATTGCCGTTCACGAGGGTGACGTTTGGCACCACGATCCGGCCGTCGTTCATCATCGAAAGCCAGAACGCTTCGGCAGCAAAACTGGGCCTTAAGAAGCTCGAATCGATCGCGCCGTTCGGCTGCAGCCGAACGAGTGTGTGCGAAACCAACAGAATGCGGTCATCCGGCAAAATCGCCATCGCCCGGGCGCGAGCGCCAGAGACAATGCCCATCTCGCTTAACCGCACGCGCGTGAAGCTGTCATCGAATGTTCCGTTCGCATGGAACCGGATAGCGCCCACGCGTTCGCTGTTCGGAGCATTCGCAGGGATCCGAAAATCTCCCGCCACAATGATCCGTCCGTCGGACTGAAACCCGATCATCCGCGCCTGCACCGAGGTCACTCCGCCGGCGATGGATTCGGACGCGGCAAAATTGGCGTCGAGATCGCCATTCGGCAGCAGCCGCGCAAAATTCACCCGGGGAGTGTCATTTACGGAGTTGAACTGGCCGGCAATATAGACACGACCGTTTCCATCCACGACTGGCGGGGCAAAAAGGAATGGAAAATTGTGCTTCAAAACGGGTGGTCTGAACTCGGGGTCAACTCGTCCGTCATTCATCAAACGAAAAACTGTCGGGCTCGGAACCTGAATCCCTCCGGTGCCCGGGCTCAAATTATCCGTGACCGCCAGTAAAATCTTCCCATCCGGCTGCACGGTAATAAAGCGTATGCCCCGATTGAACACCGGCGGATGAAAGCTCGAATCTGCTTTTCCCGCGCGATCGACCCGCACCACCGAATGCAAATTTCCACTCGAGCCGGCGATGAGAATGCGTCCGTCCGGTTGAACCGCCAAAGCCGACCCGTAGGCCACCTCTGTTCCCAATTGAAAGCTCGAGTCCCAACGCCCATCGGATTCGCGCAACTTTATCGGTGAACCGACTTGAATATCCCCAATCATGTCCATCGGTTGGAAATAAACGAAAAGTCCACCCTGCCCATCGTGGACCGATCGTTGCGGACCCAGGCTGAAAGTAAAATCATTGAACCGCTCCGAAAAAATCGGCGCCGCGAATCCTTCGATGCCCGGCTCGACCCGCAACGTTGCGGGGTTGCTCCGCACACTGCCGGCGGGGTTGCTGACAACGACCCGATATTCGCCCGCCTGCGCCGTGGTGACGTTGTTCAACAGCAGGACCGGAGTTGTCGCGCCCGGCAATGGGTCGCCATCGAATTGCCATTCATAACTCAAATCAGATCCCGTCGCTTCGACTCTTAATGAAATGGAACTGCCGGCGATCGCCCTTTGCGCTTCGGGATGCTGCGTAATCTGCGGCGGCTGTCCTGCGAACAAGAGGAGTTCTCCAGGTTCTCCACTGACGGCGAGTTGATAACTTGTGCCGGCTTGAGCGGCGAAATCGACTTCGACAAAGCCATAATCTCCTTCGCTCGCTTGCACGGGGGTTAATGTCGCGAAATCCGATCCGCGGAAAACCGCCAGAGCCACAAACTCGGCCTGGCTTCGCACTTCGATATGCGCGCGCCCGGAAACGTCCGGAGTCCATTGCCACCAAATGGTGCCGCCGGTCGGAAATTGAAAAGGCTCGGGCTCTCCTTCCTGCACGGTCGCGCCGCGTGTGGACCCGCGCGCACTGGCTGCGATTCCGCTCAATAAAATCCGATTTGCGAATGGGTCGTTCACGGGAACCCCCATCCTTTCAATGCTCAATTCGAACGGGGTTTCATCGCCCAAACAACTGACTGCCACGATCCGGTAAGTCATCTCAGCAGTCGCATCGAAGAGAATGCCTTCTTCCGAAAGCGACTCGATTTCACTCAGGGCGCCCAGTGATGCGCCCGCAAAAACCGCAATCTCCACATCGCCGCGTTCGGCATCGACAGCGATTTCAAATCGGTCTGTGGCGGGAGCTTTCCAGCTGAACCAAACGGTGCGCGGTTGGTCGCATCCGGGAAACGAGCGTTCGCCTGTTTCCAGCGTGGCGCCGATGGTCGAGCCGCTCACCCTGGCGTTGTCGCCATTCAGGACAACACCATTGGCGAAAGCGTCGTTGGCGGGAGGCTGATGTAAAAACAGCTTGAGTTCAAATCGACCGGCTTGCTGGCTGAAACTGCCGACAGCCAATTGATAAATCGTACCGGCACGCACCGTTATGAGCCCGGAATTCGCCGGAGGCACGGGTGTCAATGCATTGAGCGCCCCGCCCGCATACACCGCCATAATTCCCGGGAAATCGCTCTCGGAGAAATACATTTCGAGAAGTCCATCCGATGGCGCCATCCAGGTGTACCAAACGGTTTTGTTGACGAACAAAAATGGAAAGGGCGAATGCGAAGGTTCCCCGGTTTCCCGCGTCGCATTGGCATTCGAGCCGCGCACGGCCACGCTGCTCCCGCGAATCGTCGCCCGATCGTCGAAGCTGTCGTTGCCAGGCCGATCGGATTGGACGGCGCGCATAAACAGTTGCCTGTTGGGCGGCAAAGTTCCGCCGAAAGGAACCGGATCTTCCAACGTCAGCAACCGATCGGTTTCACTCCAGGTCTGGAGATTTTCGGAAAGCTGCAACGAAAAGGTCAGGCCGGGCAGGCCATGCAATTCCGTCTGGAATTCCGACGCCGCTGTCAACTGCGGGCGGCTAAACCACGGGCCGAATTCAATGAAGCCGCCCAGAAATTCCTCGAACTCCCTTTCGGTCAGGCCACGCAGTGCACCTCCCAATGTGGCATCGGGCAAAGTCCCGGTGAGGGCGGTGCTCCCAGAAAACTCAGGCAGCAACTGGCGCAAGCTTTGCCGGCCGTTGAACAACGCATCCAAATGGAGCGAAATCTCCGGCTTCACATGCAGCCGCACCACCCCTTCGAACGAGTTCCGCAGATCCACGAGCAGCGATCGGAAATCGCGTTCATCACCGAACGTTTCCGGATCGTAATTGAACAATCGTTCCCTCCCGGGCGGACGGGCGCGGATCAGGTCAGACGCCTGCAAATAAAGATCCACGCCCGCGCGGAAGGCCTCTCGAGCCGCGGAAAGATCGCTGGCATTGGCGATGGTGAGCAGAGAAGGATAGCGCGCGAAAATTTCCTCGGCCGTAAGCTTTTGCCCCGAACTCTGGAACAGGATGGCCAGGGGCAGTTGCG
>JBFMDG010000688.1:0-4223 GCA_040754135.1 Verrucomicrobiota bacterium | reverse complement strand
CTTACCCTGCACGACCAGCTTGCCGCTCTCGTAAAACACCACATTTATTTTTGATTTGGTGGCGCCAAATCGGGCGTAGGGCACCTCGCGAAATTCCCAGCCCTGCGCGCGTAGAGTGGCGTGCAAAACTTTCCCCTGCAGATCGGTTAGATTTGTGGTGTAGGTCGTGATCGGATTCACAAATGGACAAAACTTGCCTGAGCTTAGGTTGCTCTCCTAGGCTGAGCAATAGTGCAAAAGCGAAAACTGTCGAATTGCAGTCCATCGTCCCAGTGCCGCCGCGCTTGGCCCGCCATCCAGCCCGAGCAACTCGTCGCAGATCTGGTCTCCTGGTTCGAACGTGGCGCGCGCGATTTGCCCTGGCGGAAGACGTCCGATCCTTACGCGATTTGGATCTCGGAAATTATGCTTCAGCAAACTCAGGTCAAAACCGTGGTGCCTTATTGGGAGCGTTGGATGAAAGCGTTTCCAACAGTGCAACGGCTCGCCTGCGCTCCGCTCAGCCATATCCTCAAACTTTGGGAAGGTCTCGGTTACTATTCTCGCGCCCGACACTTGCAAGCCGCCGCCCAAAAAATCATTGCCCAACACAACGGACAATTTCCACGATCGTTCGAGGCCATTCTCGATTTGCCCGGCATCGGTCGTTACACCGCCGGCGCCATTTGCAGTATCGCGTTTAATGAACCGCGCCCGATCCTCGATGGCAACGTGATTCGCGTCCTGACGCGCATTTATGGCATGCGCACCCATCCAAAACTCAATCGCACACAAACACGTCTCTGGTCGATCGCCGAGCGCCTCGTCAAAACCAGCGCGCAAGTTTACCCCGCGAAAGGCCCGCGGCAGTTTAACCAGGCGCTGATGGAACTCGGAGCTTTGTGTTGCACGCCGCGTGATCCGCAATGCGCCCGATGCCCGGCCCGTTCCATCTGTCGCGCCGCATTGCTCGGCAAAGTAGAACGCATTCCTGCGCGCGCGCCCCGCCCGCCGGTCACGGAACACAATGTTTTCGCTTTTGTCTGTGCGCACAATGGCCACGTACTCGTTCGGCAACGTCCAGCCGGCGGGCTTAACGCACATCTTTGGGAGTTTCCAAATTTCGATGTCGCCACCGGCTCGCGGCGTGATCCTTCGCCATTGCCGGTTTCCGGACGGAAAAGATGCTCGGCGATTTTGTGCCACTCAGACGGGCCATGCCCGCGCGCAGTGGCGCAGCAATTATTGGGATTCAAGCCGCAACACGTCGAAGCGCTCTGTGCGTTTCGCCACGTCATCACTCATCATCGAATCACCCTCACGGCATTTCGATTGGAATTGCCTGGCCGTGATCGATTGTTGGCTGGGGTCGGAGAATGGACGCCCATCGATCGACTCGGGACCTTGCCATTTTCGAGTGCGCACCGAAGAATTGCCCTCGAACTCACTGCTCAAAATAAAACCGTGCGATAGAAACCTCTTCCTGGCGCCGCATTTGGCAAATCTCACCTCGATGGTAGCTTTCCTGCATGAATGCTACGACTTCGAATCCAAATGAAATTACGGATGAGCACGGCAGAGTCGTTTCAGACACCGAGGCGGAGTATCTCAAACACATCGGGTCGGCCATCGATGATTGCGTTCATCAGTTTCCGTGGCAAGCGGTCGGCGCAGCAGTGGCCGTTGGCATTGTCGTCGGCTTATTGATCGGTGGAAATTCCGAAGAGTGAGTTTGGCTTCGTCTTAAGCGCCGAATTCACGAACCAGCTTGGGGAATTCGCATTGCTCGCAAAGCGCGTTCGAGTGCTGGCAAAAATCGCGCACGATTTGGAGAATGCCTTGTTGCTCGGCCGCAGTATGGAGGTGGGGAGCGCGTCCGCCAAAAAGTCGGAGCCGCGCGAGACGGAGGACGGCATTATCCTGAGCGGGCCGCCATTCGTAATATCGCTGTTCAGCGCGGACGCGCAGGGCATCGTTCTTACCCGCAACTGCGCGCATCCAAAACCACGGCAAAATCACATTCACGGCGATATCCGTCAGGCGCGTCTCTCCAAGCAGTGGCTGAGCTTTGCTCAGTTTTTTGGAATTCAAAGTCCAATGCCAGGACCAGAATTCATCTTTGGCAGATTGAAACACAGCGAGTAGAGCCGCCTCCCATTTTGATTTCGGCAATTCCGTTGTGAACCATTGTTCGATTCTCTCGTGGAACCCGTCCGTGGCGAGCCAATGAGCAGCCAGC
This sequence comes from Verrucomicrobiota bacterium, assembly GCA_040754135.1. Lineage (GTDB taxonomy): Bacteria > Verrucomicrobiota > Verrucomicrobiia > Limisphaerales > SIBE01 > JBFMDG01. The sequence goes on along the minus strand of JBFMDG010000688.1, from coordinate 2,005 downwards.
GCCAACCGCCGTTGCGGATGATTGGCGGGGCGAATGCCATCCAGGCGCCAGGTTTGTTTGGGCAGACTGCTGTCGCACCAACTTTCGCGTTCACGCCACCAAAGGTCCCAAACGCGGCGCACATAAGCGCCTGACCCGCGCGATCGTCCAGGCAAATCAGCCGGCAACAACCCGCTTAAACCAAGCAAGCGCGCCTGCCATTCAAATGGCGTGGCTTTGGGCTGGCCACGACTCATTTCGCCCGCCAAATGAGCTAAACGCTGCATGGGCCAGACATTGTGTTTGTAACCGAGCGCGGCGAATAGCCCTTCGCGCAATGCTCCATCTGCTCCGAGCTGTTTCGCGCGCGCCTGAAATAAAGCAGCTTTGCTTCGCAACCGAATTTCGGCTGCTTGCCGCAGGATTTCTTTCACGGCCTCCGAAGAGAGATTGCGTAGAGGCCCGCAACAATTTCCCAGGATTGGCTCGGGAATGGCCAGAGCTTCCTGCCCCAACCAGTACTCGAGCTCAGCCAACGGGGAATCCAATCGAGATTTCAACGACAAGAGCGGAAGGTGCTCCCCTGCTTCCTCCTCCCAAATCACATGCAACAATACCCGCCGGAATGCGGGATTTCGAAAATGCCCATGGCTGCGCCAGCCCTGCGCGCGCAAATCAATTTCCACATCGCCAACCTTGGGCGCATCGGAACCAATCTGAATGACCGCTCCGAGAAAATCCGGGCCCGATTCATGATTCCAAAAGCCGGGATGCAACACACGCACGGTCCGTCCGTCCACGGTGGCGAGTTGGTCACGAAGCAGCCTTTGATGGTACCAGATTTGTTGGAGGAGCTTTTCGCTCGGCACCGTGGAATTGCCGCCTTCGCACAAAGCCGTTGACGCCAGAAGACGCGCACGCCAATCGGCATAGGAATTGGGCTGAAAATGGAACACCTTGCGATTGCTTTTCAAGGGAGCCTCGCGCAAAGTCAAGTTTTATAACGGGGAAGTTCGAACACGAAAGTGTTGAACTGACATTCGATTTCCCGCGTTCAATTCATATCCGGCGCTTTCCCAATGAAGACGCAGCGCTGGAAAACGTCAGTGCCATGGGAATGAACAGTTGCATCTCTCGCAATCAAACGTTTTGCGCCGCCGTTTTGGCCGGGGCTGCTTTTTTGCTTTTCGGAATCTGGCTGGCCGGCGCCGCGCCTGAAGAGAATGATGTTCGCCGTGATCCTGCCGTTAAAGCCATTGAAGAAGTCATGCCCAGCGTCGTGAACATCAGCACCGAAACGCTCATCGAAGTGCGCGATCCGCTCGAAGATTTGTTTCGTGAATTCTTCGGCCCTTATTATCGGCGGCGCCCGCCCAACTCTCAAAAAAGCCTCGGTTCCGGCGTGCTCATCGACGAGACCGGCTACGTCGTCACCAATTGGCATGTCGTGCGGCGGGCCAATCGGATTACCGTGACGCTTTGGGACGGTCGAGAGTTCGAAGCCGTGCCGGTCACGCAAACTTCACACAGCGATGTTGCGTTGCTCAAAATTCTCACCAGGCAAAGCGAAAAGTTTGTCGCTGTCCGATTCGCGGCCGACGATGATTTGATTCTGGGCGAAACGGTATTGGCTTTGGGCAATCCGTTCGGGCTGGGCGGTTCAGTGAGTCGAGGGATTCTCAGCTCGAAAGCCCGGCGTCCGCCCATTGAAAACGAGCCGCTCGATTTGGCGGACTGGCTGCAAACCGATGCGGCCATTAATCCCGGCAACAGCGGTGGACCGCTGATCAATCTTCGCGGCGAGCTGATCGGATTAAACGTCGCGGTTTACCGGGAAGCGCAAGGCATTGGTTTTGCCATCCCAGTCAAGCGCGTGTCGGAGGCGCTGTCGGAAATCTTCACTCCGGAAAAAATTCGATCGCTTTGGTTGGGGGCGCGGTTTCGCGGCACCACGAATGGATTGATAGTGACGACTGTCCAGGGGGGCAGTCCGGCCGACAAAGCCGGTTTGCGCACCGGGGATAAA
>JBFMDG010000687.1:0-4224 GCA_040754135.1 Verrucomicrobiota bacterium | reverse complement strand
AAGCTCACTGAAGCGAAGAAAGAAGCCGAGGAAAAGCCGGACGCCACAAAATTGTCCGACGCGGTAAAATCGAGATCGGAAGCCGTCGAGAAAGCAGCGAAAGCGCTCGAGGAAGCGCGCAAAAAATTCGGTGACAGCGAAAAGCTTTTGGCGGACGCCGAGAAGGAATTGCACGCTGCGCCGGGCACCACCTACAAGCCCCGCCCGATGGAGAATTATCCGAAAGTCAGCACCGGCCGAAGACTCGCCTTCGCCAAATGGCTTGTGCAACGCGAGAACCCCCTGACGGCTCGTGTCGCCGTGAACCATATTTGGCTCCGGCATTTTGGAACCGGCTTGGTGCCTACTCCGGCCGATTTCGGGCGGAATGGCCGCAAGCCGTCTCATCCAGCGTTGCTCGATTGGCTCTCCGCGGATTTCATGGAGCACGGCTGGGAAATGAAACGGTTGCACCGCATGATCGTGACGAGTGCGACCTATCGCATGGCATCCACTCCGGATGCAGGCAACGCCCGCATCGATGCGGATAACATCTACCTTTGGCGCATGCCTTCCCGCCGTATGGAAGCGGAAGTGGTTCGGGACAATTTGCTTTACACGGTCGGCAACCTGGATGCCGCCATGGGAGGTCCGGAAATCGATCATAAAGCGGGGCTGACCTCGCAACGCCGCAGTCTCTATTTGCGCATCGCCGCCGAGAAAGAGGTCGAGTTTCTCAAAATCTTCGATGGACCGAGCGTGACGGAATGTTACGAAAGAAAGCCGAGCGTCATGCCTCATCAGGCATTGGCTTTGTCGAACAGCGAACTGACCCTGGCGCAATCGCGTTTGCTGGCTGCTCAAATCTCGGAAAGCACTGGCCAAAACGATGAACAATTTGTGCGCGTGGCCTTTCGGCGAATCCTCGCCCGCGTTCCCACACGCCAGGAAATGCGAGCCTGCCTCGAGTTTCTCGGAGGACGCGATTTAAGATCTCGAGGAGTCGAAACCGCCCCATTGGCAAACTCGGCCGCGCCTCAGCCGAGCCTCCATCGCACACATGAAAATTTCATCCTCGTGCTGTTCAACCATACGGATTTCGTCACGATCCGTTGAAGGGTCGTTGAGGGGCAGATTGGGCGGCTCGAAACGTGCGCGTGCGATTGCAAGCGGGAAGGAAGGAGAGGATCACATTACTCGCGCGCTCGTCCTTCGCGTCGGGAGGGGAATAGCTGATGAAATTTTTGTTGTTGGTCGGGGGTGAGTTCGGCTTCGATGCGGCGCCGCAGAGTTCGGGATTCCTCGCGCACACGGGGCGCGAGCGGTTCCCACAGTTCTTCGAGGCGATCCTGGCTGATCTTCATGAGCCGCTCGATGCGGTCTCGTTGCGCCGGAGTCAAATCGAGGTAGCGCTCCATTTTTTGGAGGATTTCCTTTCGTTGCTGCATCCACATGCGGACGGGATCGTCCGAGGGAGGGCGAGAGCTGGCGGCCAGTTGGCGATTGACTTTGAGCCGCATCAGAACGGCGCCTGTGACGAGACCCGAGCCAAAGATGAGCGCAACCGCCAGGATGACTTTCCAGATTTTCACCAGACTTCACCCATTGATTGCAACGGGCCGAGCAGGCTTTGGTCGAATTCAGCGGCGAAGCTTTCCGTTCCTTGCTGAATGGGAACCTGACGGAAACTCCAGAAGCTCAGGAGGAGCATCAGGACAACGCAGGGCGTAACCGCTTTCCATAACGCCCGGCCCCACTCGATCCACGGATCGCCTGCGGACAAGCCACGGATCCGAGCCATAATCCCCTTTTCAAACGCGTAAGGCACGGCCTCGGAAGGCCGATGCATCCGAGCCGCCGACCATATCTTTTTTTCCAGATCGTCCAGATTCATAAAGCCATCCTGTCTGACGGCGGGTGAAAAGTCGTTGTTACAAATATTTTTCCTTGGCGAGCTTTTCAAGCCATTTGCGCATTTGAGCTCGCGCTCGAAAAGCGCGCACTTTCACCAGCGTGACAGACCAGCCGGTGATTTCAGCGATTTCCTTAAGGGACCGCTCCTCGATTTGAAGCATGGTGATGATCATTCGGTTTTCTGGCGAGAGGCATTCGAGAAGCCTGGCCACCAGTTGCTGCGCCGCTTCCGCGTGTTCCGTCGTCCCGGGTTCGGTGGCGTTGAGACGCTCCAACCAGCCGGTATCCTCAGTGTCAATGTCGGTGTAAGTGGTCTCGCGATTCTTTTGGTGTTTGCGAAGGAAGTCATAACAGACCCGCACCGTCACGCGCATCAACCAATGTTCAAACGGCGCAACTCCACGGAAAGTATGGAGCTTTTGATACGCTTTGATGAAGGATTCCTGAACAATGTCCTCGACCTCGTCCTCACGCCGGGCATACCGGCGGGCCGTCGCAAAAACACGCGATTGATATCGTTTGATCAAAAGCTCGAACGAGGCGATATCACCGCCCTGAACAGCTGCGACCAACTCGCCATCGGTTGGGTCCATCGGCAAAGCATCGTGCCACAAACCCATCAGTGAGAAAAGCAGAGAAGCCTGGGAGCGCCGGTTTCTCCAGCTTTCTGGCCTCATCTCATTTGTTGCGGACTTGCAATATGCCCATCCGAAAACGAGGCGGATCGAGCGATCACCAGTGAATCAAGCACCCTTCGGAATTCTAAAAATCCCCAGTTTTCGAGGGTGCGGGATTGGCGCCGTTTTGCTGTGTGGCCGGAAGTTGCCGTGTGGCTTTCCAATGCTCCAAGGCGGCCAATGGACTCTTTTCCTGCGGCGTCAGCGTTCCATCGGCTTTCTTTTTTCGCAATTCGGCAAGGCGGCTTTCGAGGCGTTGCTCACGCTCTTTCTTGCGCGCTTCGAGTTGTTCCGGGGTTTGCTTTCGCAAGCGTTCCTGAGCCTGGCGCCGCCGGTCGCGAATCTCCTGGATCTTCGCGCGCCGTTCCGCCGGGGTGAGATTCTTGAACTCGTTTCGGATTTCCACGGCCGCAGGTTGCGGGGAAGGACGCTGGTTTTCCTGGGCGCTAAGGCTGGTGCCCGAGTTCAAAATGAGCAGGCAGAACGCGGTCGCAACAAAAAGTGGCTGCATAGAAAATTTATGGTGGTCGAGTGTTGTTGTAGTTGACTGCTGATTCGCACGGAGGTTACACCGGTCGTTGAAGAGAATGCAAATGTTTGGCCGATCCCTTTCAAGTGCGAATGGCAATGTTGATCCAGATCAAAGCCAGCGCGGAATTTTACGAATGCAATGGTCGCTACTGCCGTCGAACGATGCGGTTATGGCAAAATTGCAGCGCCCCTTCATGCCCTTGCTTTGTCTGGCGACAACGCTTCTTTTGGCCAGTTGCACCACGAGCCAGAAAGCGCCCCATAGCGCGGATGTCAAAAATGCCGAGCCCCAGACCAAAACGGAGAAGGAGAAAATCCATTACCATGCGAAATACGACGCCGAACTGACGGCGATTTTCGAGTTGGCCAAACAGGGCGAGTGGGAGCAGGCCGAAGCCGCCGCCGCCGCGCTCCAGGCGCAAGCGCCCAACGACGACTCGATCGCGCGCGTTCATAATTGGGTTCGCAAACAACGCCAGATGATCCGTGACAAAGCCGTCGAGGATAAAATTCGCGAGGTGGACGCCAAAAAATCGGTTTTCAATCCTTCCTTGAAAACGTTGATCACCGAGAAAAAAGACCGGGGATTGCCTCCTCGCAAGGATGTTCGCGACGCCATCGAGCAGTTTGAAGCGACGCCCTACATCCCGGATACCTACGGCAAAGTGATCGAAAAAAAGGGGCTGATGTACGAGACGGAAAGTCAGGAAGGCCGCATGGCAAAAATCCTCGAGAAAGAGATTTCCATCCACCTCGATAACGTCACGCTCGAAGCCATTCTGCTGAATGTGTCGCAAAGTGCTGGAATCAATTTTGTGGCCGATAAAGCCCTCCCGGCCCTGCAGCAGAACCTGAGCGTCAACATGGACAAAGTGAACTTGAGCGAGTTCCTGCGCTATGTTTCGCGCAATTTCGAAATCCAGTTTCAGGTCGGCGAAGATCTGGTCTGGATTGTGGACGGCAAAGATCCGAAAAAGCTGCTCGAAGAAACCCGCTTTTACCGGCTCCGCAAAGGGTTCGTCATGCCGGCGGCGTTTGGCCCCTCCGAAGTCAACCGCGTGGCGGTGACCGCCAATAACGTCACCACGGTCACCGAAAATCAGAAGATCAATAAATTCGTCAA
>JBFMDG010000686.1:0-4224 GCA_040754135.1 Verrucomicrobiota bacterium | reverse complement strand
GTTGTCCCACTCGTGTAATCGGTCACTTTCAGTAATCCGCCCACGCCTCCCGCCGCCGCTCCGCTTTGGCGCGACAAGCCCCCGCCTTCCATCGTTCCGCTCAAATCCAGTCCCCAGATGTAAGTTCTCAGCTTCGCGTTGCTCGCATTGGCATCCAATTCACCCAGCAAATTCCAACCATCATACAAAAAGACTGTGTCCGCTTGCTCGACCCAAGTCGTGCCATTGTGCGTGAAGAATGTCTTGCGAATCCGCCTTCCCTGGTGGTCGTATTCAAAGGTCAATCGCAGTCGTGACGAAAGCGTGGGCGTGGACGTGTCCCGGTACATCTCAACCAGCTGATTCTCGCCATCCCAAAGGTACGTCCAGCGCCCATCCTGCGTCAGATTGCCATCGGCATCGTGCGTGAAAGTCTCGGTCGCTGGCGGATTGAATATTTCGCCTGTCTCGGTCTGGGTTGCCCCGTAAAGGGATTTCACCTCGATGGTTGGATACACATTGTTGCCGATCGTCAGCGGATAATGGAAATAATCCCCTTTGCGAGCAGCGGTGTAGGCGGTTCCACCCTGGATCCCGACAGTCACGTTGGCAGTCGGGTTGGCCAGGCCCAGGACATCCGCCTTGTCCGAAACGGTGCGTTGGCTGTATTGATTATGGAAATTCCGCGTGTACGTGCTCACCGCGGACGTCCGCCCGCCAGTCGTGGTCCGGTTGCCAATGTCGTCAAAAGCGTAATCAAACTGTTGCCCATCCACCGGTGTGTTGTCCGCCCAGTATTTGCGGCCTGAAACCACCTGGCCGAGCGCGTCGTAGGTGTAGATCCAGAATGACCCGTCGGCCAGCGTGGCGCGGGTTCGCTGATTCGCCTCGTTGTATTGGTAGGTGTGGGAAGTGGGGCTCTCGGAGCTCGCCCCTCCCTGCCCTCCCGCCGCTCCGACTGAGGAAATGCTCAGGAGGCGGTTCAACAAATCGTACTGCCTGGTGGTGGTCATGCGCACCGTGCTCGATTGCTTGAAGGTGACTGTACCGATCAGGGAGGAATTGGCAAGGTAACTGTACGTGGCCGAGTACGTGCCATCGCTGACTGTGCTCATGCGCGAGGCGGCGAGACGGAGTCGTAGCCGTACCGAGATACAATAGGCCCTTGCCTCGAAGATCCGTTGAGACTCGCCCCCAGTAGACCCCGGCCGGCGGCGTTTCAATTAGAGTTCGTCAACCCTGCAAAGCGCTCGCGGCTCACCCAAATTCGATAACCATTGATCCGGCCATGATTTTTGTCCTGACGCGGTAAATATCGAATTCCGGCGACATTCTCCTCCCGCCCCAGATCAATCACAATTTGATGCGGATGCCGTGGCTCAGGTTTTTCCGCCCAGCGCGTATGCCAGAACGTGCCGGGGTTTTCGTCGATGGCATTGTCGGCCCCGCCGTCTTCCATCTCCACTTCTTCGCTGTCGGCGTAAATCACTTTCCAACCATCGCGATAAAAACTGCGCGCGTTCTGATCGAAAAACTCCAGCTCGGCAATGGTGGTGAATGGGTCTTTGGAATGAGAATCCAACGCTTCCAGACAAATGTACCGGGCGCGCACCGGCAAAAGCTCAATCGTCTGCCATTCACCGGTCGGTTGAATGTAGCCTTTGGCCACCGGTTCCATTGATCCAAGCTCGAGCGTATGGCCCGGCTTGCGATGCAATCGCGAACTCAAGTTCAATTCGTTCAAGACCGGCTCGGCCAGCCCGGCAATGGCCGGCACGGTGGGACCGTTCAGATCGAACACCACAAGTTCGTTGCGGCCTTTCTTCAGCCACGGCCCCGGGCAATAGAGGGTTTGCTGCGGGCCGATGTTCCAGAAGCGACCCAGATTATGCCCGTTGATCCAGACTACACCCTTGCCCCAGGTCCGCATGTTCAGGAACGTGTCGCCCGTTTCCGACAGGTTAAAAGTAGCACGGTAAAAAGCCGGACCGCTTGTCGTCGTTTTCTGGAACGGGAGCTTGGACAGATCCTCGCTGAATAGCGGGAAATTGTACACTTCCCACCCGGTCAATTCCCGTGCGCTGCGGTTGAACACGATTTCCACTTTCTCGGTGATGCCCTTGCGGTCCATGAGTCCCGAACCAAAGTTCACCCGCCCCATCGCTTCGATTAGAAGATCGAGCGTCATTTCACGCTCGCGCGCGGGCAGCACAATCGAGTTTTGCCCGCGCATGCGTTCAATCGTGCCGATCTTTTCTCCGTCCAGAAACACCAATCCGTAATCGTGCAGGTCTCGAACCATCAGCCGTTCCCCCCAGCCTTTGGGCAGTTTGGTGCGGTAAAGGATGCATCCGTGCGGTTGATCGTACAGTTCCATGCTGCGCGGGCGATAATCCTTTTTTGGTTCGGCTAGATTGGCAAAGAGCGGAGCCACTTCCTTCAATTCAATCGGCGGAATCGTGATGACCGGATTGCGGGGCGGAATCTCAGGCAGCTTCTGACCGGGCGGCAGATGCTTTTGCATCAGCTCGCGAATGGCAAAGTATTTGGGTGTGGGCCAGCCTGCTTCAGAAATCGGCGCATCGTAATCGTAGCTGGTGAGAGTGGGGCGGTAGGGATGATTATTGGCCCCGGCAGTAAAGCCGAACGAAGTGCCGCCGTGCGCCATGTACAGATTGAATGAGACTTTATTCTCCAGTATCCAGGAGAGATTCTTGATCAGCCGGTCCGTCGTGGGCTCGGCCGCGTGGCGCCGGCCCCAGCAATCAAACCACCCTGTGTAAAACTCACTGCAAAAGGATGGCGCATCCGGATGCAGCTTGCGCAGTGCGGCAATATGCATTGAAGCGTCATCGCTAAAACCAATGGCACAGGTCATTCCTGGATATTTGGCCTGGGCAATGGTCCCGGTCATTTCCGAATGGAAAAGGGGCACTTCAAAACCAGCCTCGCGCAGATACCTGGCCAGGGTGGCGATGTATTCAGGGCTGTTCCCGTAACCGGCGTATTCGTTCTCCACCTGAACCATGATAATTGGGCCGCCTTTGGTCACCTGAAGCGGCGCCAGTTGCTCGCCCAACGCTCTGAAATAGCGGCGGCAATGTTCGAGGAATTTGGGATCCCGGCCACGGACGCTCATGTTGGGTTCCTTGAGCAACCACCAGGGCAATCCGCCGAAATCCGACTCGCCACACACGTACGGGCCGGGGCGGATAATGACTTTCAGGCCTTCTCGCTGCGCCTGACGGCAGAACTCGGCCACATCCGCATTGCCGGAAAAGTCAAAAATGCCAGGCGTCGACTCATGCTGATTCCAGAAAATGTAAGTGCTGATTGAGTTCACCCCTATCCCTTTGATCATTTGCATCCGGTGGGGCAAGTATTCTCGCGCAATGCGGCTGAAATGAATTTCGCCGATGGGAGTCTCGGTTGTTGAGCTCGCTTGAAACAACGCGGCATAAACTCCAATTGCACAACTGATCGCGAAACCCCTGACCCATGACATTTGTTTCATAATTCCACCTCACTGCTTTGGTTGAATTCTGTTTCTTCTGAGATCTGCACTTACCAATCTCACGCAGAGTACTCAAAATGTCCGCCCTTTGGAGTTATTATTAACAACAGGCACACTGTGCTAATTTTATTCCTTGTTAGAGGCCCATACGGCAACTCCTTGGGATTCGTTTGACTCGACGCCAGCAAGGCGATAACGCACAAAAAACCGAATAGTTTGTGGAGCATTCCGCTTAGGGATTTCTTGCAACCCTAATGTTACCTTCGCGTAGAAAGTCTCATTCGTCCGCAGTGAGACTTCTTTGTATTCCGGTGAACGGAGCGCCATTTTTCCGCGATAAAGCAAGCCCTCTGGATAAAATTGAGGATTTTCAAACCTCACATAATATGCCTCTGGCCAATGAGGAAACACCGAGCAAGAAGACGTCGTCGCCGAAAATTTTACATCAGCAACAAGTTTGCATATGGCTGGATCTGATGTCGTGAAAAGTTGAGCTGTGAGTACCTGAAGTCCTATACGATGTTTTGTTGCAGAGCCTTTGTCTAGCAATTGTGGACTCCATGGGTACGTCTCTTTTTGGCTTCGTGAAATGGCCTGCTGATTTGAACATGAAATGCCAATTGTAATGCAAAGGATATAACTTATTACAAGGAATCTCATACTAAGCTGACTGGACATTTCAAGCGTGGAGGTTTATGGGGTCTTGTTATAGTTAGGCTTTGTCCCACGAA
>JBFMDG010000685.1:0-4243 GCA_040754135.1 Verrucomicrobiota bacterium | reverse complement strand
TATCGCGCTGACCCTCCTCACGGCCTCGCTTGCCGCCGCCGCTTATGCCGCCCCTTCCCCAGGTTTTTTCGATTTTGGCAAATTCACCCCCGCCGATTCCGGCCGCGAATTCGTCGAGGTCAACGTCACCAGCAATCTCCTTTCGATCGCCGCGCGTTTAACCGAAAAAAGCGAACCGGAAGTTGCCGAAGTCCTGCGCGGCCTACAGCGCATTCGCGTCAATGTCATTGGCCTCGATAACTCGAACCGGGAAGAGGTGGAAAAGCGTGTCAAAACCATCCAATCCGACCTCAATGAACAAGGTTGGGAACGAGTCGTTACCGCCAAGGAAAAGAATGAAGATGTCGGCGTTTACCTCAAAACCCGCGGCGATGAAGCCATCGAAGGAATCGTAGTGACGGTTTTCGAAGGCAAAGGCGAAGCGGTGTTCATCAATATCGTCGGCGACATCAAACCCGAGAAGATCGCCAAGGTCGGGGAGAAACTAAACATCGATCCACTGAAGAAGGTTGGTCAGGCGATCGAAAAAGAAACGAAATAGGGAGTTCAATCGGTTGGAGCTGCTGTCTCCGCAACATTATCCCAATTAACGCTCATGAACCTGCCGCCGGTCCATTCAACGCCCCCACCTCTAGCTGCCCAAAATCCACGAGAGGGGCGCCGGCGGTGGGTTTGGGTGCTGGGGGTGATTTGCGGGCTTTTCCTTCTCGGTTTGTTTCTGTTTGCATGGGCCATTTTCGGTTACATCCGCCTGCATGGAGAAACCAGAGCCCTGCGCAATGCCGTGCTCGCGGCGACGGATGACGCCTTTGAAAAAAAGATCGAGGTCAATCTCGGCGCCTTGACGCTCGGCGCCGCGCGCGCCGGTCTTGGATTTGTGGAAATGCCCAGCGAAGCGCGCGCCGTTTTGCAGTCGGTACGAAGTGCGCAGGCGGGAATTTACGAACGGCGTTCCCGAAGTGCGCTCGACCTCAATCAACTTCTCGAGTCCACCGGCCAAACCATGGCGGACCGAGGATGGGAACCATTGGTGACCGTCAAAAACCGTTCTGAACTTGTGGCTGTGTTCGTTCCCGCAAATCTCAAAACCAAAGATGTGATCAAAGTCTGCGCGCTGGTGCTCGACGGGGAGCGGCTTGTCATGGCCTCGGCGCGCGCGGATCTGGAACCGATTTTTGAATGGATTGCGCAGCATCTCGATCGAGACCAAAAGTTCGAACGCGTCCTCGCAGGGTTGCGTTAGTCAGCGACGCGGAGCACGCAATCGCAGGGCTTGTTTCTCGGAAGGCCAGGACTAAGATGAAGCGTCCGAATACAAGCTCGATCAGTGCATGAAAACGGAACGCACCTCTCCTCACCGCCTGCCTCGACGCGATTTTCTCAAATCGGTTGTGACCACAGGCGGCGCGCTGGCGGCTGGACCTCTGCTCGCCGATTCGGCGCGAGCCGCTCTGGCCACAGCGGACGCTCCTTCGCTGCCGGACTTCCGCGGACGCAATGTCATTATCGTACGGTTCGGCGGCGGCGTCCGGCGGCTGGAAACGATCGATGCGAAGCACACGTATGCGCCGTTTCTTTGCCATGAGTTATCCAAACGCGGGGTGCTCTTCAACCACATGGAGATCGATTCGCTCGATGGGATCGAGACCAGCCACGGCCAGGGCACACTTTATATTCTGACCGGCAAGTACGATCGTTTCAAAGATGTGGGCGACAAATTCCTCGGGCAGCGTTTCGAAGCGCGCGTGCCGACGGTCTTTGAATATTTGCGCCGCTCCTATTCCATCCCGGCGCATCAGGCATTGATCATCAATGGCGAAGACCGCACGGACGAGGAGTTTTACAGCTTCAGCAATCACCACTTATTTGGCGCCTCCTTTCGCTCCAACGTGCTCAGCCTTTACCGCTACAAAACTTTTCTCCTGCGGCGCCAGATTGATTCCGGAAAGTGGTTTGGCAAAGACCTGGCCAAAAAGCAAAGAGATCTCGCGAAACTCGAAGCTCTCGATTACCGCACCAAAGGCAATGACGCCCAAGGGCCCGAAATCGAAGCGTTCTGGGATCGCTGGCGCCAGTTCTATGGTGAATCCGGGCTCGTCAACCCGCGGGGCGATCGGCTCCTCACCGAACTGGCAATCCGCGCGCTCAAGGAGCTCCGCCCCAAATTGCTCATGGTAAATTACAACGATCCCGATTATGTCCATTGGGGCAATCTCACGCATTACACGCGCGGCATCTCCATTATCGATGATGGCCTGAGGCAGCTGGTTTCCACCATCGACGCTGACGCCGAATATCGAGATAACACCGTCTTTGTTGTGGTGCCCGATTGCGGCCGCGATACCAATCCGTTGTCATCGGTTCCTTGCCAGCATCATTTCGGTTCGAAATCGAGCCACGAAATATTCGCGCTGATCTTCGGACCCGGCGTGCCGCGCAACGCCGTTGTTGACCGGCGGGTTTCGCAAATCAGCCTGGCCGCAACCATAGGGCAATTCATGGGATTCAAAGCGGAATTTGCGGAAGGACCCGTGTTGGCCGAAGCGATTGCCTGAGCGCATGAGCGATTCTTCAGAGCCCGTTCCACCGGTGTTAATCACCACGCCGCCGCCTTTGCCGGTCATCGAGGAGCGTCCCTCCCCTGCTCTCGCGCCGGTTCAAACATCGCGCCTTTGGCAGTGGTTGAGCGCATTCTGGAAACTGTTTCTGGGAATGCTCTTTTGCCAAAGTCTGCTGGGAAGTTTTCTGGTCGTCGGCTGGACTTATCGATTGGCACAGCGCATCGCCCTGAGGCAATGGTGGAAACGAAGCGCCGCCTCCCATGCCAGGGAATCTTTTTCGAACTTTGTTAATGAAGCCAACAAAACGCGCGGCCACGTCACCTGGCCGAATTGGATCGTTCAGCAGCGGTGTTGGGCGTTACGCCATTCTCGGCTTCGAGGCGATCTTTCCACGCAAATGCGTGAGGTATGGCGCAGCCTTTTCGGCTCGTTGTTCCTGAATCTGAAGCTCGGCATTCAAGGAGTTTCCAACACGCTCGTGCTCACATTGCCGGCGGGCATTCTCTGGTTGTTCGCCTGGTATGATGGCTGGAACAACTCCTTTAACAAAGGCTACGAGCAAGCCGCGGTCGGTCCGCTCACCGGCATCACGGGAGTCATCGTTTTCATTGCCGCCATGTTCTACCTGCCCATGGCTCAGATGCGCCAGGCGGTGACGGGCGATTGGCGAAGCTTTTATCAATTCCGTATTGTTTGGGGACTTGTCCGGCGCCGGTGGCTGGCTTGTCTCGGATTGGCGATGTTGTATTCGCTCGTTGCCCTGCCTTTCACCGTGTTGAAAACCGCGCCGGCATTTCTCGCCAACAATAATCCGGTCATGGCCGCATGGACCGAAGTGGAAGCGGGCGCGTTTCTCGAACGTTATTGGTTTTGGGCCGCTTTGTATTTTTTCCCCGCGTTCGTGCTGCTCCGGATCGTGGCCGCGCGCATTTATGCCTCGGCCTTGCTCTCGCAAATTCAACGTGGCGCAATGCCCGAAGAAGCACTCGCCGAAACCGAATGGCAGGCGTTGCACCGGCTCGATCTGCTTCGCGTCCAACCACCGCCAACGCGTCATCTTCTCGTTCGGCTCATGGCCTGGGCCGGTTCAAAGACCGGACGGCTCGTTGCCGGCATCATCACCGCTTTCGTGTGGTTCACGTTCGTGGCGCAGATATTTATCGGCCAGTTTTTCCATTATTACCCTGGAGTGGGCTGGCTCAATCAACCGCTCGTGCAGGTTCCCTGGCTGGCTTACCTGCCCGCGCACTTGAAGAATCTCTGGGGCGAAATCGCGTTTGTCGCCGTGCTGCTTTCGATGGGATGGCTCGCAGTCAAATCATTCCGGAGCATTCGCCGGCTCTTTTAATTGCGTTTGAAATTTACCAGAACGCGTGCAGCTCTTTCCTCAATAATTCCCGAGCGGGATCACCCACCGTTCCGAGCGCGGAATCACTTCTTCTCGAATTTCAGCGCGGCGGAATTGATGCAATAGCGCAGATTCGTCGGTTTCGGGCCATCGTCGAACACGTGCCCCAGGTGGGCGTCACAACGGCCGCACAGCACTTCGGTGCGCCGCATAAACAGCGTATTGTCTTCCTCGGTTTTGACGTTCTCCATTTTGATGGGATCCCAAAAGCTTGGCCAACCGGTGCCTGATTCGAACTTTGTCGTCGAGCTGAAGAGTTCGTTGCCGCAACAGA
>JBFMDG010000684.1:0-4263 GCA_040754135.1 Verrucomicrobiota bacterium | reverse complement strand
CCCATCTTCCGCAGTTCCGAAAGCCGCAACTCTGATTTGCAGCGATTTGCGCAGTTTAGGCCCCGATTTTCTCCACTACATTTTCGATGATTTTGCTGCGAGTCGGCAGATGTAACTCCAAACGTTGGAGTAACTGGGCCAGCATTCGATCCGGCTTGGAGACAACTCTCAATCTCAGATCCGTCGTCCCTTCCTGGGTTCGAACCGGCAGCACCACATCCATTGATTTGATCGTTCCCACTTCGGCCACCAATTGTCGCGCGCAGGTTCCCAGGCCCTTGCCTTTCATCCACATCTCCAACACACGCCACATGGCTAGCGCCAGGAAACAGACCAGGATATGCGCTTCCACTCGCTCCGTCTTCTGATGAAAAATTGGCCGCAGCTTCAAATCACTTTTTCCCAGACGAAAAGCCGCTTCGGCCTGCTGCAATTGCAGATACCAGTCCCACACTTTCGTTGGATCTTTTTCCGTGCAGTTGGTTCGCAGTAAATAAGCTCCTTGGGCTCGATTGGCCCACTGCCCCCGGTCCACCCGGCATGCCATGGCCAGCCCACAGGCCAGCCCCTCCTGGTTCTTGAGCACCTTCACTTCGAAAAGGTTGTCGGCCGCCGGATAGCGCCCCATCCATCGCCCCAGTCTCCGCTCGACCGCTTCCGGGTTCTTGGCTTTGCGTTGCAGCGACTGGTCCACCTTGATCAACTGTTCCAACAAGCGCTGCTCCTGTCGCGCCAGCATCGCCTTTTCCTTTTCTTGGCGCGCTCCGCTCCGGCAAAGAACAAACTGTTCCGTTCCCTGTCCGTCGGGATGCTCCAGCAGTTTGACTTCAACATCCGGTCGAACCTTCTGCCAGCCCTCCCGGTTCAGCAGCTCTTGCGCAAATTTCTTCAACTCCGATTTGGGTGTTCCCACGACGTAGCAGGCTTTTTTCTCCCGTAAAAACCCGATGTTTTCCTCGCTGACCATTCCCCGGTCCATCACCCAGATTCTCTCGGCCTGGCCATACTTGTTCTCCATCAATTCCACGATCGCTTCCACCGTCGTCACGTCGGTGCGGTTGCCTGCAAAAACCTCAAAGGCCAGAGGCAGTCCCTCCGGGGTGACCACCAGGCCGATGCAAACCTGTTTGCAATCCGGGCGGTTATCCCGCGAATAACCTCGTGCGGCTTTGGCTCCGCCTCCTTGCCCTTCGAAGTAGGTGCTGGTTACGTCGTAAACCAAAAACTCAAAACGCACCCCAAACCAACTTTCATAGCGCTTGAGCAAATGCGCCGTCAGTTGGTCCTTTTTCTCCAGCAAAATGTCCAAGCCCCGGTAAAGACGATCGTCGTTGATCTTCTCCCAAACCACTCCCAGCAGATCTTCCAGAGCCGTCTTCTGATACCACCGTTCAGCCACTCCCAGCTCACTGGGTTGCGCACAAAACCGAGCCACCGTCAGAATGCAGGCGATGGTTTCCCAGGGGACCTCCTCCTTGCCTGATTCAATCAATTGCCCGAGCAACGTGTGAAAATGCAATCGCCGCCACAAAGCCAGCGCCAGGTAGACTTCTCCAAATTCACGAGCGCGTTCCACGCGAACTCCCCGAAGATTGACCTCCTTCCAAAGCGGCTTTTCGGCTGGACCGGCCCCTGCAAAAGTCAATTGCTTGCCGGCAGCTTCTCCATCGAGCAAAGCATGCACGTCCTCCCACCCCGCTCGAACACCCGGGTCCAATCCTGGAAGTTTGCCCAACGTCGCGACGATCTGTTGCCGGGGACCCCGAGCGGTGCGCACCGATTCGACCAATGTCCAATACTCATAATCGCCCTTGGAACTTCGGTTCCGTCGCAAATACATGAGCGGAGCTTGAAGCAATCCAGCCGATCAAAACAAGGGGCTGTTCTCCACTACATGCCCCTTGGCATGAGAGACCAGTGAAGTTCCTTAGGATTTTGAGGAAAAATTCTCGATGAAAATCGGCTAACCCGCGCTTCCTGCGGAAGCCGGGTTAACCCAGCGCCGCCAGCACCTCGGCCGCGTGCTCTTCGGGCTTCACCTTCGGCCAGATTTTTTGGATGCGCCCGTCCGCTCCGATCAGAAATGTCACGCGATGCGTCCCGTCGTACGTGCGGCCCATGAAGGTCTTCTCGCCCCACACGCCGTAGGTGTTGACAATGACCCGGTCCTCATCCGCCACCAACGTGAAGGGCAGATCGAACTTTTTCACAAACTTGTCGTGTGACTTCGCCGGATCCGTGCTCACGCCCAGCACCACCGCGCCTTTCTTCTTGAACGCGGCGAACTGGTCGCGAAACGCGCACGCTTCCTTGGTGCAACCCGGCGTGTCGTCCTTCGGATAAAAGTAAAGCACGACCGGCTTGCCCTTCAGTCGCGACAACGTTACTGAACCACCGCCATTGGTCGGCGCCGTGAAATCCGGCGCGGCATCGCCTTCCTTCAATTTCAATGCAGGTTCTTTTGCCATGACGCCGTTGAACGTAACGGATTTTGCCCCGCCGTCAAAGCACGGCAAAGCGCGACCAGTCCGTGTGACCCGAACTTTGAACTCCGAACTCGGAAGATTGGAGTTTGAACTTTGAACGTTTGAATCCGGCATCGTCACGGAATCGTAACACTTTTGTCATGGAGTCGTCATCTCGCGAACCTAGCGTGCGGGCGTTTTTCGGATTGGGGCGGGAAAGCGCGTTGTAAATCATGAATTTGGACTGCTTTTTAGGTGTCAGGGTGCTGGCTGTCTTATGGCTCGTTTTGGCGTGTCAGGGCGCGGTTTGGGCGCAGGACACCGGCACGATCGCCGGCCGCGTCACCGATTCGTGGAACAACAATTCCCTTCAAGGCGTGGTCGTCACCGTGCGCGGCACCACACTGGCCGTCCAGACCGACGCGGCTGGCAACTACGCCGTCACCGGCGTGCCGCCCGGCACGTATAACGTGGCCTTCAACAAATCCGGCTACGCGCGTTACAGCATCAGCGACCTGCGCATCGCCGCCGGCCAGACCACGCGCGCCGAAGTGCAGCTCAAGCCCGAGTTCTTCACCCTGGAAACCTTCGAGGCGATTGCGGAGCCGCTGACGGAACAGGCGGTGGAAATTCTCTTCGACCGTCAACAATCCGTCGTCATGGTCGAGGCCATTGGTTCCGACCAGATTTCACGCCTGGGCGCGTCGGATGTCGGGGACATCGTTTCCAAGACCACTGGCGCGACCATCGTGGACGGGAAGTTCGCCGTCATCCGTGGTTTGGATGAGCGCTACACCTCCGCCACGCTGAACGGCGGGGAAATTCCTTCCGCCGATCCCTATCGCAAATCTGCCCAGTTGGATTTGTTTCCATCGGAATTGATCGAATCCGTCACGATCAGCAAAACGTTCACGCCTGACCAGCCGGGTGGATTTACCGGTGGCGCGATCAATATCGTGACCAAGTCATTTCCCGAGAAATTTCTTTTCAATTTTTCAGCCGGGACGTCGTACAACGAAAAAGCAACATTCAATCCCAATTTTTCCAGCTACACGGGTGGGGACACTGATTTCCTCGGCATTGACGATGGCACCCGCGCCCTGCCCGAAGCCATTGCGAACACCACCGTGCCACGGCCCGGAGCCAACGATGCCAAGCTTTACCAGCTCACGCGTTCTTTTACGACGACTCAATTCGGTCCGGTCAAATCCGGAGCGCCCTTAAACTCCAATTTTGCCGCGTCCATTGGGGACAAGATCAAACTGGCTGGCCGCGATTTCGGTTATTTTGCGACCCTCAGCTACAATCGAAAATTCTCGTTTTACGACGACGGCGTTCAGGCGCGTTACGTGCCACTTGGCGCCGGCATTCAGGAGAACTTGAACACCGTGGATGATCGGAGCATCGAGGAGGTGACATGGGGCGCCGCGGTGAATCTGGCCTATCGTCTGCACGAGAACCATGAATTGAGTTTTGTCTTTCTGCACACCCAGACGTCGGAGAAAGAAGCCCGCCGCATCAGTGGTTTTAACATCAAGCAGGATGAGGCGGGCGACGTATTCGATTCCACCGTCTTGCGCTTTACGGAACGTCAGCTCGACGCGTATCAGCTCAAGGGCAAGCATCATATCCCCACGTTCCTTGATATGCAGACCGACTGGTTGATTTCTGTTTCCAGCACCTCCCAGGAAGACCCGGACTTGCGGTTCATGTCCAAATTCAACCGGGCCAGCGGCTTTTACGGGTTTGCGAACACCGTGTTTCCCACCACCCCCACCCGCTATTTTCGGCTGTTGCA
>JBFMDG010000683.1:0-4278 GCA_040754135.1 Verrucomicrobiota bacterium | reverse complement strand
GGTTCTTTGAGAGAAACGAGGTAAGCAATGAGATCGTTGAATTCGTCGAGAGTGAGCCCCGCATGCAATCCGTCCGGCATAAGCGAAACGTTGCTGCCTCTTTGGCTGGAGATCTCGCGCGTCGCTACTCGCACCGCTTTGCCATCGGCCTGCATCAACTCGACGAATTCGCTCGTGGATTGCTTTACGATGCCGGTGAACTCTTCACCCGCCCGAGTCTCGATCACGGTCGTGCCGTAACCGATCGCGATGCTTTGCGAAGGAGTGAGAATCGCATCGATGATTTCGCGCCGCCCGAATTTGTCTCCGACCGCGAACAGATCCGGTCCCGCTCGTCCGCTCGATCCGTCGATCGTGTGGCAACTGCTGCAGGCGGTTTTGTTGGCGTTAAAAAACAAGTCCTGGCCGCGCGCTGCATTTCCATCGCGTGGCATGGCAAAGTCGCGATATTCGCGCGGGCTCTTCGGTTGTTGCGCCAAAAGGGAAAGGGAGTTTGCTCCCCAAATCAGAATAACCAGAAGCCAGGCCGAGGATTTATTCATTTCGATTTTGGTACCAGACGGCATTGCGGGATTCGCGGCCAGCCAAAATGAGATCGATCCGGCCATCGCCATCGAGATCGGCCGTTTTCATGTCATAAGCTTGTTGCTGGTGACCTGTATCAATGTCATGAGGCTTAAACTTTCCATCGCCGGAATTCTCGTACCAGCGCACGATGAATGCGGTAAAGGACGCCGCCGCAAGATCGATGTCGCCATCTTTATCAAAATCGCCGGTGGCCAGCGCGTGCGGGTTGGGCAAATCGGCGTCGATGGCGTGTTGTGTCCATGCGGAGGCCGCTTTGCGATACCAGAAAACGCCTTTGCCATGTCCGCAACTGCCGACGACATCGAGCGTTCCGTCACCATCGACATCGGCGGCGCGAATGTTTGTGGCGCCATTTTCCTGGGCAATCTTGTGTTTGGTCCAGGTGGAATTCGAGCCTTGTTCCCACCAGCTGAAGACCCCGATTTTCGAATCGCCCAACAACACATCGCCCTTCCCGTCGCGGTTCATGTCCGCAAAATCGAGGTAGTGAGGCCGCCCATCAGCTCCGTCACGCGTGATGACCAATCGTTCGAAAGGAATCCCAAGCCGATCGGGCGTGCGAAACCAAACCAGGCTGTTGGGAAAAGTCGGGCCGAGGATGCTGTCCGCAATCAGATCCGGGCGGCCATCCGCATCGACATCTCCCATCCATAGGCCGTGAATTCCATTCAACTCCCGATCGATGACATGCAGCGGCCACGCATCACTCGGGCGATTTGGATTCTCAATCCAGGCCACGCTGAAATCCGGTCCGTTCGGTTTCGATGCGGTTTTTCCCTGGGCCAGCGCCTGGCGGTACTCGATCCAAGGCACACGATACCGGCCGAGCGCAATGTCGCGGTCACCATCGCCATCGGCATCGAAGGCCACGCAATAAAGCAGCTTCGGCTCTTGGCTGTCGAATACCACTTGAGGTTTCCATTCGGGCGCGTGCAAAACGAAAACTTTTCTTTCTCCCATGGCGATGAAATCGATCTGCCGGTCCCCGTTCGCATCCACTGCTTCAACGCTCCAGATGGATTCGGGCAGCTGGAAAGCGTGGCGCGTCCATTGAATGCCCGCGGCGAAAGCTTCGTTTGCAAATTGAATTGCAAACAGGGTGAGCAGCAGGGCTGACCGGCGCATTTTCACCCTTTGAACTCGCGAGCGGCCCGGCCCGCGGCCGCCAGATTCTCGAGCCGCATTTCGGAATATTTGCGCGAAAGGATGACTCCATGCGCTCCGGCTTTTAACGCCGCCATTGTCGCCGCGTGGGTGTCTTCCGGCGAAGCTTTGCGGCTCTCTTTGCCGGTCGGAATGCCAATGTCAATGCCGGGCAAGATCCGGCAGGCGCCGCCCACTCCCGCCAGCGCGCGTTGCGTCTCGCGGAAAATGTAATCCGGCGATAAACCCGATTTCGCCAAATCTTCAAGGCGCGGTTCGTCGCCATAGTTCAACAGGTGATTGTTGAATCGCATCAACTCTTCTTTCGGCACATCGCGAAAAACGGTCGAGCCAACGTTCTGGATAAAGCGCGCGTAGCGTTCTCCGCCGCAATTGTTGTAAACCACCACTTTGAGAAAATCGGCCTTCTTCGCCAGATCCTCATATCGGCGCGTGGCGCGAAAGATGGGATTGAACGAATTGACATGTTCGATATGGAAACCGACGGGCAGGCCGGGCCGGGCTTTTTTCACAGCGGCGTTGACCTCGGCCAGGACTTGGTGCTTGGCTTCGTCGAACAGGCGATCCCATCCCATGATTTCCGGATACTCGGCGAGCGTCCGCCAAAACTCGACGAAATAGCCGTCCGATGGCCGGCGGCCCGCGAGCGCGTTCTGAACGAATTGATCAAGCTTGAGGAATCCTTGCCGCGCCCGTTCGAAATCGATGCCGCGTTCCCGCGCGGCTTTCTGATGATGCTCGCAAAAGCAGGTTACACGCGATGAGGCAATGCTTTGCGCGTGGCTGGCCCCGAGCGCGTTCAACAAAGGGCCGTTGCGCTCATTGAAAAAAAGAATCCCATCGATCTCATAGGATTGGCTCAGGTCAGTCACCAGCCCGGTCCAGAACGCCCGCACGTCGGGATGAAGCAAACAGAGCGTACTGGTCCGGCGTCCTTGCAAATCCACCTCGGCAACTTCCGCAACTCCGGGAACATCCGATCGAAAGACATCTTCCACAGAACAGAACACTTTCATGCCGCGCCGTTTTGCGGCGGGCAGCACGGCCGCAACGATGTCCAGTTCGCCGTGATCAGGGGCGCGCGTTTTCTGGAGAACGGTGTTGCGATAGAATTCGGCGTGCGGCGTGGCGTAGTTGCCGCCGCGGAAAAATTTCTCGTCCGTTTCCTGCGCGCCGTGGTCCGGAAAAGGATGGCCGGGAATCTGGCGCCCAGCCAATCCGCGTCCGTACGTGAATGTGGTGAGATAAACCGTATCAATGGCGCCTTTCTCCTGAAATATCTCCAGGACTTTTTCCACCCCTTCATCGACGAACGAGACGGCGCCCACCTGGATGCCGATGCTTTTGCCAGGCTTAGACGAATTCTGGGCGGCGAGGGTGTTTGGCGCGAGCGCAGCCGCTCCGGCCAGGACGGCACTCGATTTGACGAACTCCCGTCGCGATTGGGAAAAGGCATTCATTATTCGACACGGTTCATTGCCATTTCAGGGTCCAGGACATTGCCGATCCAGCATGACAGGATCACCGCTCCGGTCAACGCCAGCCGCGCCGAGTAGCAGTATCCACAAGTATCCACAGTACTCAGTCGGCAGCGGCAGAGCTCCCAGTTTAGTCGAAACGGAGATTCACTGTCATCCGGGAGAAAAGTTGCGCTCGAAAATAGAACCTATGGGGAGTCGATTGGACCGTAGCGGCGCAACCGGAGCGCGACCGGAGCGCGGATCTTAGACCTCTTATACCCTTCATGACAGCCAGGGCTCCGGTCATGCCCCAGCGATCAAAAAGAATTTTGGGGCGGCGCCAATCACCATGGGCGAGAGATGTCGATCACGTCCCTGTTCCTCTCACTCGAGGCTGGGGCGGCTCACCGGTTTGCCTTCCTTAAGCTTGTCGATCTTGGCGGCCAGAATGAAATCCGTTTCGGTCAACCCATCGATTTTGTGGGTCCAGAGGGTGACGCGCACCTTGCCCCAGGCGAGATAAATATCGGGATGATGTCCGACATCTTCGGCGAGTTCGCCGATGCGCACGGTGAAGTCGAGTGCCTGGCGGAAGTTTTTGAAGCGAAATTCTTTTTCGAGATGATGTTCGTGGATGACTTCCCAGCCGTGATCCAATTCGGATTCGAGGCGTTGCAACGCCTCGCTTTTCAGTGGCGGGATTCCGCCTTTGCACGGGATACACTCACGCTCGGCCAGTTCTTTCATATGGACTCCTTCGCTCTTGCAGTTCGAGAGAGGTTAACGCAGGCCGGCGCGAATTGCCAGAGCCACGGAAGAGCCATGAGAGGCCAGAATCCCCGAAGGTGAGCCTTGGAGTTTGCACGAAACAATTCCTCAGGAGCGCCGGTTCCCCGCCTCGTGCTGCGCGCTCCCATCGCGTTCATGTTCTCGCTTTTCAATCGGGCTGGCATGGCTTACTTTCTCGGCACTCTTGGACAAAATGCCGAGCGTTTTTATCAAAACCTATGGTTGCCAGATGAATGAGCGCGATTCCGAAGCGGTCGCCGCTCAACTCGTCGCCAAG
>JBFMDG010000682.1:0-4282 GCA_040754135.1 Verrucomicrobiota bacterium | reverse complement strand
ACGAGCTCGCGGATGCGATCCGGGTTCCAATCGGCCGGACTGAAAAAAACTGCCAGCCGATCGGTGTCCCCTTTGCCATCGCGCACCGCGCAGGCCGCTGTGAAGGACGATTGGATTCCGGAGAGTTGTTCCACAGCCGATTCGATTTCGTGGCTGTAGTAATTGACGCTGTTGATGATGATGACTTCCTTTTCGCGACCGGTGATCGTGAGGCGTCCATCGCGCAACAATCCGAGATCTCCGGTCTTGAACCATCCATCGGGCGTGAACGCTTCTCGATTGGCTTCCTCTTGTCCCAGGTACCCTTGCATCACCGTCAGCCCGCTCACCTGCAGACGGCCGATGGTTCCTTCCGGAACGACGCAATCATTTTGATCGACGATGCGCATGGCAAATCCCGGAATGGGCAACCCCACTTCCACAAATGGATCTTCATCGCGCGTGCTCTCCAGATTGAAACGGTCGGAGTAAGTCACGCCCGACGCCGTCTCGGACATGCCCCACGCCGGGTGCATGGCGTCCGGGCGAAGGCCGTGCGGAACGAGCAATTGCAAAAATCTCCGGGCTGTGCGCGCGACGATCGGTTCCGCGCCATTCAACAGCCAGCGCAACGATCGCAAATCCCAATGGCGCCGCGCGATGTCCTCGGCCCGTTCATTGATCAATCCGAACGCAAAATTCGGGGCGAAAGTGATCGTGACGCGATGGCGTTCGATGGCCTCGAGCCAGCGCAGCGGGTTTTCCAGAATCATCGAGGTGGGAATCTGAATTTCGCGGCAGGCAAGAAAGACATCGCGCAAATGGAAATAGATCAACCCGGCGACATGATCGAGCGGCATCCAGTTCAACGCCACATCGCTCGCACGAAATCCATTCATCTGGCGCGAGGCGGCCGAGCGGCAGATCAGGTTGCGATGCGTCAGGCCGACGCCTTTAGGAATGCCCGTGCTGCCGGACGTGAGCATGATGAGCGCGATGTCCTCGGGGGCGCGTTCGAGCGGCGCAGCCAAAGGCGAGCCATCGGTGAGGTTCTCCAGGGTAAGCAGGCGCACGCCGCCATTGCCCGACCATTGCTTCCACCGCTGCAGCGGTTCGAAAAGATTTTGCGTCGTTAAAACAACCGGTTGCCCCAGGACCTGCCAGGCTTTGGCCAGCCGGTCCAAGACACTATTCGGGCGCTCATAAGTTTGCGCCACGGCCACCGGCGACGGAATCGCACCGGCCCATTGGCAGGCCCAGAAAGCGGTCAGAAAACTTTCGGGCGTGTCGCATTGCAGCAACACCGCATCTCCCGGTTTGATTCCGAATAGCGCCAACCCGCCGCCGATATGCGCTGCAATCTGGCGCAACTCGGCATAACGACAGAAGCGTTCACTACCATCGCGCCGCATGAACCAGATGCCGTTGTCATGCTTTGCAGCGGCTTCGAGGGAATCCGTGAGTGTCCGTGGCGTGGAGTCGTCGAGGCGCAATTCGCCTCCGTAACTCCAGGACGGACGCAAAGGGGCGCCGCTTCCAGTTTCGCCCCGGCTTGAAGGCGCATTCATCACCGCTGCCGTTTCGAAATCGATCGGCTCGGTCATTCGAATGCGGGCCGGATGATTTCCGCAAACCATGGGCGGACGAGAAAGCGGATGCGGGCCATACTGGGACTGATGGACAGTTTTGTTCAATGAAACTTCAGTCACGGGTTTTATCTCCCGACGTGGGGCTAATCTAAAGGGGAGCGGATTTCGATTACAATCGGGGCGCCTCATCGTTCTTCTCATGGCGAAATCGCTGAGGGCCACCTCAGCGAAACCCCGATTTACAGCGGTTGGAAAAGTGATCAGACTGAACGCGAAATTGGAGGTTTCATGCTGCCGGTCATTTCAGGTTCGCCCGCTCACCAAAGCAACCCGTCATCCGCCCGTTTTTCGCGCACGTCTGAACTTGGGACGCCGCTCGAATCGCGCCCGCCGATCGCCATTCTCGGTGTGCCGTTCGATTCCGTCTCGATACCCGAAGCGCTCCACCGCATCGAATCCATGATCGCGTCGGGCCGGCCGCATTACATCGCCACGGCCAATATCGATTTTGTGGTGCAGGCCATGTCCGATATCGAGTTGCGGCGCATCTTGTGCGAAGCGGATATGGTTCTTTGCGATGGCACGCCGCTCGTCTGGGCTGCGCAGCTTCTCGGTCACCCATTGCCGGAACGCGTGGCCGGATCGGATCTCGTGCCGCTGCTCGTGCATGAAGCCGCGCAAAAAGGGTATCGGATTTTTTTTCTCGGTGGCCGCGCCGAAACCACCGCGGAGGCTGTTGCTCGATTGAAGGCGCAACATCCTGCGCTCAATCTTGTGGGACATTACTCTCCCGAATTCAGCCCGCTGCTCGAGATGGATCATGAGGAAATCCAGCGGCGGATTGAGCGCGCACGGCCGGATTTGCTGTTCGTCTGCTTCGGCTGTCCCAAACAGGAAAAATGGATGGCCATGCATTACCGGGCACTTGGTGTGCCCGTGAGCATGGGAGTTGGCGGCACGATTGATTTTCTCGCCGGACGACTGGCGCGCGCGCCACTCTGGATGCAACGCAGCGGCACGGAATGGATTTTCCGCCTTGCCCAGGAGCCGCGCCGTTTGATCGGGCGTTACGCGCGCGATCTCGCGCTTTTCGCCGGACCTTTTTTGCGGCAATGCCTGAAAATGCGTTGCGACCGCGAATCGCGGCATTTAGGCGAACCGCCAAACATCATTCCCAGCCATGGCAAATGGCGGCAAATCGAAGTGCCCGCGTGTTTTGACAAAGCAGCGGCCGTGCGCCTGACGCCAGCCTGGGAACAGTGCCTCGATGATACTCCCGATCTTTTGCTCGAACTCGACCGCGTGCGATTCATCGACAGCACCGGCATTGGAGCGTTCATTCGTCTGCGCAAACATTCCGCCGCACGTTCTGGTCAAATCGTGCTCGTCGCTGCGAGTGACGCGGTGAAAGACGCGCTCAGGTTGATGCGGATCGAGCCTTTCTTTCTCCAGGCGCCTCATGCGGCTGCCGCGCTCGAACTGCTGCACATCTTGCGTCTCATGGATCGCGGCGCGCGGATCGAGGAACGTGCCGGCGAGTTTTGCTGCCAGGGCGAGTTGACCGCCGCTAATGCTCCCGAAATCTGGTGCGCCCTGGAGCATTTTATCGAGAGAAATAACCATTCCGCGGCGCTCGCGATCAATTTGACGCAGCTCTCGTTCATCGATAGCAGCGGATTGAGCGTGCTTATTCGCGCCCGCAAACGCGCCCAACAAATGCAACTGCGCCTGCAATTCATCGGCGTGCAACATCCGGTGCTGAATGTGATCCGGTTGGCGCGTTTGGAGAATTTTTTGTTGCGGGAGGCGCTGTGAATATTGGCATCAGCACCTCGGTCGTTCAACGGGGCAAGACCGGTGTCGGCCAGTATGTGCTTTCGCTCGTGCGCGCGTTCCTGCCTTATGCCAGCAGCCATCGATTCATCCTGTTCGTGCTCGAAGAAGATCTCCCCTTGTTCGAATTCGCGCGGGGTTTCATGACATTGGTGTCGGTGCCCGAACGCTTTCGTCCGCCCGTTCGCAATATTCTATGGCATCAGACGGCGCTGCCGCGCCTCGTGCGCGCTCATCAACTCGACGTGCTCCATGTGCCCAGTTATCGGCGCCTGCTCTGGCCGCGTCCCTGCATCCTGGTGGCCACGATTCATGATCTCGCTCCCTTTCGCGTCGCGCGAAAGTACGATTCCCTCCGCATGTTCTACGGCAAGGTGGTGGTGCGGCGACTCGCCCGGCGCCAGGACGCGATCATTTCCATCAGCCACAACACGGCGCGCGACATTCTCGAATGTTTCGGCCTGCCGCGCGAACGGGTCGCCATTGTCCACAATGGACTCGATCACGAGCGTTTTTTTCCCGGGTCACGGCATGCCGCCAAACTTTTTCTGGCCGAGCAATTCGAGGTGCGCCGTCCGTTTTTCCTTTATCTGGCGCGGCTCGAACATCCGGCGAAAAATCATGTGCGTTTGATCGAAGCGTTCAATCGTTTCAAAGCGCAGACCCGATCGGACTGGCAGCTCGTTTTCAGCGGAAGCGATTGGCATGGAGCCGATGTGATTCATCAGCACATTCGGCAATCTCCATTTGCCCATGATATTCGGGCCCTTGGTTTCGTGAATGGAAATGAATTGCCGCAACTCTATCGGGCGGCCGACGCGTTTGTTTATCCGTCCCTTTATGAGGGATTCGGTTTGCCGCCGCTCGAAGCCATGGCCTGC
>JBFMDG010000681.1:0-4293 GCA_040754135.1 Verrucomicrobiota bacterium | reverse complement strand
CGTTTCATTCTTTTTCGATTTTGGATTCGATTTTCGTTGTCAACCCGATCGCTATTGGCTAAACCAATCTCAGCCCAAACGAACATGCACTCGATAATCCGGTCAGCGAGTCCTGTACTTTTTTGCTGTCCCCGTCCCGAAACTGAGGCCAGAACCGGTGTCGAGTTTTGCCGACAAACATTGCTGCGGCCGATTCGAGCGATTTGGCCAGGCCGCCACCGTAGAATCATGCTGGGCCAAGATCATTTTTAGGCTGTTGTCTGGCGCGATGTTCCTCAGAGACGCCGCGCCGGGCGGCTCAACCGCCGGAGAGTATCCGGCAATCCTTCCATGTGGAAGGACGGCGGGCTTTGGGTGTTAAAAGTGTAAACGTGTGTCCCCAAAGCCCGCCAAAACCTCTTCGAACCCACGCTCCCGCTTTCTCGCAACAGGGCGATCGGAGTTTGGAATTGCCGCCTCTCCCGCGCCCCTCTACAATCCGGCAAAACCCATCTAAACGCCTATGTACTTCGGAGCCGATTACTACCCGGAACATTGGGTCTATCCTTACGCCGGCACTCCCGAACAGCCGGAATCACGTTGGGAAAAAGATGCCGAATTGATGGTCAGCGCCGGCATCAACATCGTGCGCATGGGCGAATTCTCCTGGGGTTTGTGCGAACCCCGCGAATGCGAATACAATTTCGACTGGCTCCGCCGCGCCATGGATGTGATGCAAAATTCCGGCATCAAAGTAGTGTTAGGCACTCCTACCGCCGCTCCTCCCATCTGGCTCGCCAAAAAACATCCCGAAATTCTTCCCGTCGATGAACGCGGACTCAAACGGTACGAGGGCACTCGCCGCGCCTATTGCCTGAACAGCGACGTTTATTGGGATTACTGCAAGCGCATCGTCACCGCCATGGCCAAAGCCCTCGGCAATCATCCGCAGCTTGTCGCCTGGCAAATCGATAATGGCATCGGCGGCCACAACACCGAATGCTCCTTCAACGAAGAGTCGCGCCGCGATTGGATCGGCTGGTTGAAAGCCAAATACGGCACCATCGAGCGCTTGAACAATCTCATGGGCCTGCGCTTCTGGGGCCAAATCGTGAGCGATTGGTCCGAAGTCCCCATGCCCATGGTGGCGCCCACCGTCCATAACCCCGCGCTGGTCGTCGATTGGATGCGCTTCTCCAGCGATACGTGCGTGGCGTTTGTCCGCATGCAGGCCGATCTCTTGCGGGAATTGACCCCCGATATCCCCGTTACAACCAATCTCCGCGCCCCATTTGGACGTAATTACGATCACTTCGATGTCGCTGGTGCCCTCGATTTTGTCTCGATCGACAGCAATGCCACCATCAAATCGAAGTCGTCGGAAAACGCCTGCGAAATTGACATGCTGCGGTCGCTAAAAAAATCCGGCATCAAAACTCCCGACGGTTCATCGGGTTTTTGGGTGATCGAGCAGAAAGCGGCGCAGGTCAACTGGCAGGAGGTCAATTCACTGGTGCGGCCCGGAGTGGTTCGACTTTTCACGTACCAATTGATTTCCCGCGGATGCGATGGCGTTTTGTATTTTTTCTGGCGCCAGCCCCGGATCGGTTCCGAAAAATTTTACGGCGGCGTCCTCAGTCACGATGGCAAGGCGGAAAGCCGCGCTTATCGCGAGATCTGCCAGATCGGCGAAGAAATCAAATTGCTGGCGCCGGTGCTCAAGGACACGACGGTGCACGCGGAAGTCTGCATACTGATCAGTCACGAAAATCATTGGAGCTTGCAGTTGCCGATGCAACCGAACAGCTGTTTCAGCCAGCGAGAACATCTGCAGCTTTATTACAACGCGCTGCATGATCGCAATATCCCGGTCGATTTCGCCAGGCCCACTGAAGACATTTCCAAATACAAGATGGTGATCGCCCCTTCGCTACATTTGCTGGCGGGCGGGGAGGCAGATTTGCTCAAGCTATACGTGCAGAATGGCGGAACGCTGGTGAGTACCTTCAATACCGGCCTGGTGGACGAATATGTCATGGCGCCCGACACAGGGTTTCCCCATGACCTGGTCGATTTGTTTGGCCTGGAAGTGCTGGAATTCGATCCGTTGCCTCCAGGAGAAGAGAATCATCTCACGTTCAAAGGCGCGTTTCCCACAAGCCATTTGCATCCGGCGCGCCTCTGGTGCGATCTCATCGAACCCAAGGAATGCCAGGTTCTGGCCACTTACGCGAAAGATTTTTACGCGGGGAAACCGGCGATCACCGTCAACAATTACGGACTCGGAAAAGCGGTTTACGTCGGCACCATGAGCCACCAGTATTTTTATTATGACCTGATCGTGTGGTTGCGCCAGCTCTGCAATCTGGTGCCTCTGCTCAAAGTGCCGGACACGGTGGAAGTGAGCATGCGGCAGAAAGATGATGTGAAAATTTATTTCCTGCTGAACCATCAGAATTCTCCGGTGCGAATTCAGCTCTACAAGCCGATGCACGATTTCCTTACGGGTAATGCCCTTGCCGGCAATTACGATCTCCCGCCCCACGGCATTCTCGTTCTCGACGAGCAAACTCCAAAATCGTAACGGCCGTCCGCCGGTCCCCCACGCGCTGCATTCGATAAAATCTCGAAGGCAGTGGAATGCGATTGCGAAGCAGAATGTGTTGAGGGCAAAATCGCCCATCAAAAAGACGCGCTCGATGCCAATATGAATCCGCTCGATCGAAAAGCTGCCTTCCGTGAAGCGAACGCACGCAGGAACGTCCTCGCCACCTGGCGCGGAGTCGATCTTACCGACGCCGAACGAGCGTCCCGACGCACGGAAAAATCGTTGAGCGAATTAATGCCCGATCTGCTATCGAGTTTACGGCTCGAACAGCGCCAGGCCGACGCCGAGATTATGCGGGTTTGGAATCATCTGCTCGACCCGCGCATCGTCGCCCATGCGCATCCCACCGGTTTGTGGAAGGGAACGTTGTTCGTGACGGTGGACAGCAGCGTGTGGCTCGCGGAGATTGTCCGCTATCGTTACAAGGAAATTCTCCATCGACTGCAATCCAGCTTTGGCAAAGAACGCATCGCGCGCATTTCCTTCCGAGCCGGGTGAAACGACGCGAAGCCCGCAGCTTTACCGCGCGCTCACGGGGTTTTGATTTCCTTCAGCAACGCTTCGATGGCGGGCTCGAGTTCGTCCGCCAGAATATCCTTGTGGCGCATGATGCCTTTGTGGTCCACGAGATGAAGGGTGGGCCAGCCTTTGACATTCCAACGACGGGAAATTGGTCCAGCGGTCGAGCCGCCGTCCCACCAGGAGCGCCAATTGAGCCGTTCCCTTTCAATGGCCGATTTGAGGCGGTGCTTGGGGTCGCTATTGACACCGAGCAAGACAAACGGCTTTCCTTCGAATCGTCTCACGAGCGACCGCTCGTGCGGGTACAAAGCCCGGCAAGGTCCTCACCAATCCCCCCAAAAACTGATCAGAACCACTTTCCCGCGGTAATCGCTCAGCTTGAAGCGCTCGCCATTCACATCTTCCCCTTCAATTTCCGGAACCTCGCGGCCAACGCTTAAATTCCGGATCTCATAAAGTTCAGCTTCGGCGCGCTGCGCGATGGTGCGCCCGTTCAACGTAACCTTTCCAAATTCGTCCTGGGCGCGCGCCAGCCACTTTTCCGCCTCCGCCAAATTATCCGACTTGTGGAAGAGGCCCAAAGCCAGACACGCCGATGCTTGCACTGCGGGATGGCTCCCTTTCTCGATGGCCATTTTCAAATACGGCTCGGCATCTTCGCCGCCGAAATCCGCCCAGAGCGAACAAAGCGAGGCCAGCTTTTCGTTGTCGCAATGATGCTCGAACAAAATCTTCAGCGCCGACACCGTCTCCGCGCCCGTGTCGCTGCGTTGCGCAATCCAGATCAATGGCTCGATGATGGACGGATCTTTCGGATGAGCCTTGGCGAGGGAACAAACGCGCTCGGTGGTGGCCGCGGTGGTGGGACGCTTTTCCCTGAGCGCTTCCCGCTCACTTTCCGTGGTGGCGGCTCGGAATGCCTTTTGGAATTCCTGCGTTTCTTTCTGATAAGCATCGATGAGGCGTTGCAGTTCAACTCCTGGGGATTTGACCTCGTCGTTCTGGGCCAAGGCTGGTTGCGGCAGGAGCAATTGGATCAACGCGATTGCGGCTACGAGCAGCCGTGGCAAAGGCTGGCTGCAGGCCGGCGGTTGAATTTGCGATCGAATCAAATGCGCATTCATGGCTCGGTAGGGCTTAGTGCATACTGCAAATGGTGCGGCCTGCAAAGCTTTTTAAAGTCT
>JBFMDG010000680.1:0-4302 GCA_040754135.1 Verrucomicrobiota bacterium | reverse complement strand
GTGACCGACAACGGCAGCTTTGCCGCAGTGGATGGCGCCGGAAATATTTTTGTTACCGGCTATTTCCATGGGACCGCCCGATTTGGTTCGAGCACCGTCACATCGGCCGGCGCGAATGATCTGTTCCTCGCGTCCTACACCCGCGATGGCGAATTGCGTTGGGTGCGGTCGGCCGGCGGCAGTTCGGCGGATGCCGGCAATGGCATTGCCTTGGATGGCTCCGGCGGGGTGCTCGTCACTGGCTTTTATTTTGGCGAGGCGCGATTTGATCAAACCGTTTTGTCCACGGGTTCGCATGCTGATCTTGTGGTTGCGAAATTTGATGGCTCGGGACGGCAACTGTGGGTGTTGCCCGCTGGAGGCACGGCTTATTGCAATGGCAATAGCATCGGAGTCAGTTCCGCCGGGACAATTTTTGTTGCCGGCTACGTTCGCGGCGCGAGCCGCTTTGGAACCATCGCGACGCCTGGATACGCGTTGCGGGAAATCTTTGTGGCGCGCGTGGCTGAACCGGCTCCGCCGCGATTGAATGTGAGTCGGTCGGACAATCAAACGCTGGTCTCGTGGCCGTCCGCATTTCCCGGTTTTCAACTCCAAACAAAAACCAACTTCGACTCCGCGGCGGCCTGGCTGGATTTGGCCAATCCCGTGCCGAACGCCGCCGGCCGGATGATCTTCACGAATACTTTGCCCGGCGCCGAGCGATTCTTTCGTTTGATCAAACCTTGAGCTTCAGGCGCAAGGATCCGACTCGAAGCCGCCTGCCCGCAGCTGTTACTCCGCTTCATTTCAAATGCTCGTCGAACAACGCGTAGGCCAATTCTCGCATCTCTCGAGGAAAAAGATGTCCGCAATCCGGGTGTTCCACACGCAAGTGCTTGTTCCTTCCGTAGAGCCGATAAACCTGGCGGGCCGCCGCTGCCACTTCATCGACGCTCGCCCATTTGAAATTGGAATCGCCCAGCGGCGCGCTGATGAAACAAGTGCGCGGCGCCAGCGCTCCGATCAGTTCATGGAAATCAAATGGAATCTCCGGCAACGGATAATTCAGGAGCCTCGGCATGTAACGTTCGCTGGTCCATCCTTTGATGTTACCGTTCATGTAGTGCAAGTAGGAATCGAGCCCGCAACTCGTAACGATGACTTTCAAGCGGGAATCGAAAACCGCCGTGTAAACTGAATTGTGGCCACCCAGCGAATGGCCAATCGTTCCGAAATGGCCGCGGCGCACGTAAGGCAATGATTCGAGGAGGTCAAGCGCGCGCAGGTTGTCCCAGATGGCCTTCATCGTGCCGCTGACGTATCCCAGAGCTTTCAGATCCGGCGCGTAATTTGCCAGCAACGGATAAGCGGGTGCGATGCAAACGTAACCGCGCTGCACCAGCTCGACGCCGTATTCATCGTTTGGACTGTTGCCGAGACCGACCACCACTTTCTGGCCGAGGGCATGCGTTTGATGGAGGCAGAGCGCGCCGGGAAATCTCCGCCGGCGCGTGGTCAAAGCTTCTTTCGGAATGAGCAAATAGGCCGGCACGCGTGATCCGGGTTCGGATTGATAAGAAATGAATTGCCGCACGTACGATCCGCAATCGATTTCTTCTTCGATTTTTACATCGAGCGCACAGCGCTTTTCCTTGCCGGGCAGCGGCCCCATGACTTGCTGCATTCCATCGAGAATTTCCGCCCGGCGCTTTAGCCAGTCGCGGCGCGAACGCACCGGATGCACCGCGCCGCGACGATCGCGATAAATCAACAGATTGGTTCGTTCGAGCCGGCTTGAATCCGCCGCGCGCTCTGTGACCGATGCGAAAAGGGCCCGCGAGAAATTTGGCCGGCCAATACTTTGCGAGATGGCGGTCGAACAGTGGAGCAGGGGGACCGGGGCCGGCTGGAGTTCCGTCGGCGGAGCACACTTTGATTCGCCAAGAGCGAAGTGGATCAAAATGAAAAGGAGCGGCAGTCGCATTGGAATTGGTGGAGAACGACTATAAGATCTGCCCTTTGACTGCCAATCGAAAAGTCGCGGCCTGAAAATCAAAATGGCTTGGCCTGGACCTGTTTTGCAATCAGCAAATGGTCCGATGAATTTTGAGAAACTTGCCTCACTCGGAAATCAGAGGGTTCCCTGATTGCCAATCAGCCTTGCCGATTCCATTCTCCATCTCGGCCAGAACAAAATGCCTCTGGCCAAAAGGAGACCGCATGAAAAAAATTCTATTGGTCCTGGCTTTAATGGCTTTATGGACCGGCTGCAACCGAACTGACCAGACGGATACAGGAACCGCTCCGCCCGCGAATACAAACAACGTCGCCACCAACGCGCCGGCTCCCACGCCGTAACCTTTGGTCAGGCCGCAATTCGGAAGCGGCCCTTTCTCTCGCGGCCAGTGTGGGGATTGCGGCGGGACACTTCCAAATGGGAAAACGGGTTGGCCCGCGCCTCGCCTCATCTCTTGCCAGAGGCGCGGCGGTTATTGGCCTGCTCGGGTCGTTAGGCTTCTCGAGCCGGACTGATTCGGCTCATGGCCAGGGCGCCGACGCTTCCAATGAGCACCAGGAGGAATCCGAATTTCCATTGCGTCGGGCTTTCTTCAAACGAACTGTTCATGAAAATGGTTGCGGACACGACCCCAACAAACAGGACAAACAGCAGCCCGGTGGGATGCGAGCAGGGGTAGTAGCAGAGCAGCAACAACCCGAGGATCAGGATCGCTTTGCGCACACTGGGAATGTCCACCAGGAGCGCCTCGCTCGTCTCTCGCAAGGCCGTCGGTTGGAAAAATGCCTTGGCTAATTCCAGGAAATGTTTTGCATCGGGCTTTTTCGGAACGGGAATCTGATGCTTCTTGTCCGGCCGCAACAAAGCCAACAGGTGCGGCGATTTCCCGGGTTCCTTTTCGTTTTCGTTCACTTGAATCCACATGTGATCGAGTCCGACCACCAACTGCGCCGATTGAAATCCGCGTGATCGCAAAATGCTGGTCGCGAGAATGGCGCGTCCATCGCAATCCTCTTGCTTGCGTTGCCAGACCTCCTGGGCTGTGGGCCAATACTCGACGTTCCACCAATTCTCGTAATCGCTGAGATACTTGATGCGGCGAAAAATAAACTCCTCGACAAGCAGCGGTTCGCTCTTGTCAGGGTGATGTTCCTGCAGGGCGTCAATTTCTCGATTGATGAAAACCAGGGAGGCGAAATTCGTTTGGATCAACGATTCTGGATTGCCCAGGTGACTGATCTGTTCCGCGGCTCGTTTCAGATTCGGATTCAAAACGATAAGCGCGAACACTCCGAAGAGGACGAGCTTGAGGGCAACTGTTTTCAACCAGGACTTCATCCGGCAAATGGATCAAACTTCAGGCGGCAAAACTCCAGCCTTCGGGCGTGGCGGGCGATGGTTCTGCGGTGGTCACGAGACCGTCGCACCAGTCTTGCAAGCCGCGCTTGGCCCAGAGATCAATCAGCAGCCACTCGATGGCAGCCGATTCAAAATGAGCCGAACTGCGTGGAATAGTGACGAACGGACTGGCTAAGCGGTGGGCCAGGGCAAAGCTGTGCGCGAAGCGCAGTCGTTGCCGCAGAAAAAAACGCTCTTTGGCGCTGACAGCCGGCCAGGTCAAAGTGCGCGCGAAGAAGCGGGCGATCGAATCCACCGCAGGCGCGCATTCACGTTCTTCGGCTTGCATCAAAGGAGGCACGAGCACGGGTTTGGCATTTAGATTGATGACGGCGCCGGACAACGGCTCCAATTGTTGGAAGGCCACTGACAGGCGGAAAACGATCTGCGTCCAGGTCATGCGCGGTAAGCAATGGAAATGCCAGCGGATTCGGTCCCGCGAATCGCGCGCGCCACGTCCTGATTTGTCCGGAGAGAGAACGCTCTGTCTAGAATCTGTGCTGATCATCCCTCGCATGATCGCGTGCGGCGTGGGGAAAATTTCCCATGAAATGTGTGTGCTATCCCACGGAGGGCTCAGCAGATCGAGATACGTTTGCGTGTTCGCGGAGACCTTGCTCGATGGCCGCGGCTCGGAGACGTTGCGACATGTAATTCTTTGCTTCCCGCACCGCATTGCTCAGCGGCAGGCCGCGCGCGCAAAATGCCGCAATGGCCGCCGAAAAAGTGCAGCCGGTTCCATGCGTGGCCAGACCGGAAAAATATTCGCTCTTCAATTCCACCACGCAGTCTCCATCGAAAAAAATATCCCGGGCTTCTGTCGCGCCAGTCAGATGGCCTCCCTTGACCAGCGCGGCGCAACCGAATCGCTCAAAAAGTTCTCTCGCTGCCGAAGCCATCGCGTC
>JBFMDG010000679.1:0-4310 GCA_040754135.1 Verrucomicrobiota bacterium | reverse complement strand
GTTGGAGTGTGTTCTCTGTGAACTGGAATTCTACCGTTTTACACGGCCGAAGCGCGCCGCCCGATCGATCGGCACATTGGCGGGGCTGGACAGTCCGGTGTCGGTCCACGGACCGCTCACGCTGTCGGAGACTTCAAGCGTTCCGCCGCCGGTCCACTCGATTCGGACAGTACCCGCCGCTTGTGAGATCGAGGTGATCTGTGGTCTGGCCGAATCGGCCGGAACAAGCACCAGATAATCGAAATCGCCGCTGGCCATGTTGTAGCGCAACGTTTGCGTGCCGCCGAGCTGGACGACTTTCTTCGTGCCGCCCACCACATCGGTCATGACCACCAGATCGTTGCGGCCCCAACCGCCCGATCCCGGGGCGTCAAAGACGCCGAGATCTTCGACGGTTTGATCGGGCGCATCCGCCGGACTGGTCACAAGTTGCAAGCTGCCACTCAACTGGCTGGCGGCGCGACCGTCGAACGATAGCGCCGCATAGACTTCGTAATTACCATTCGGAATGGTGCGGGTGTAGTTCTGCCATTCGCCAGTGCCCACCCAGCCGATGCGATAATTGCTGGTCACATACCATTGACCACGCGAACGGCCGAGCTGGCCGCCAATGTTGTCAACGATGTTCACTTCATTTTCAATGTCTCCGGTATCTGGTTTCTCCGTGCGATAAACATCGGAGTCATTGCCGTCCCCGTTCAGGAAGTCCACGTTTTCGGTCGCGCCCAGTCCATTGTAAGCGCCGCCGAAATAAGGCATCACACTCGCCTCGGCCTTGGTCTTTCCGCCATCGAAGTTGAAATCTTCCGCTTCGATTACGAAAACATTGCCGCCAACCGGGAAGGTAGTGAAGGTGCTCGTGAAGGAGAATGGCTTGTTGGCGCTGTCCAATCCCGTCACCGTGTAGGTGTGCGTTGAATTCGCCGTGAAAGACGGCTGATGCTTGATCGTCGTCATGTCGGCATTTTTAGTGACCGTGGTTTGCGCCGTCACATCCTGGCCATCGACGCTCAACTTGACCGATCCAGGCACCAATTGCGTGCTGAAGTCTTCGACAACAACGGTGATGTCATTGAGCACGGCGCCTACTTCGCCATCGGCGGGTTGAGCCGATTTAACCGAAGGCGGCACGCCCGCGACTGGAACGAGAGCAAACCAGTCGAAGTCCCCGCTGCCGAGGTTGAAGCGGAGCGTAACTTTTCCGCCGGGCAGTTTGAAGAAACTCCGCGCGCCGGCGCTGCCCATGGGGACGATGTCATTGGCGCCCCAGCCGCCTGAGCCGTTCTGATTGAAGGTTCCGAGGCGGGAGGTGGTTTGATTGGGCGTGCCGACTCCTGAGGTGACGAGGTCGAGGCTGCCGCGAAGTTGATTGGGATCGGTGCCATCGAAGGAAAGCGCCGCGTAGGCAGTGTAAATGCCCGCGGGAATTGTGCGGGTATAATTCTGCCACGAGTTGTCCTCCACCCAACCGATGCGGTGATTGACGGTCACTTCGTACCCGGGACGTTCGCGCCCCCAGCGGCCGCCGAGACTTTCGGCGATGGCGACTTCGTTCAGGCCATCGGGATCATTGCCTTCCGGATCTGGATCGGCTTCGAGGCGGTAGAGATCACCGCCTTGACCAACGACATCGTCGTTGTTCACGAAGTCGATTCCCTTGATGGCGCCCAAATCTTGATAGGCGCCGCCGAAGTAAGGCATCACGCTCGCCTCGGGTTTGGTCTGGCCGCCATCGAAGTCGAAATCTTCCGCTTCAATGACGAACGAGTTCGAGGGAAGATCGCCAGGTGTAACCGCGACAATGAAGTTGAAGTCGGCCGTGCGAGTTGTGGCTGGATTGGTATTCTCCTGATAACTGACTGACACGGTGTGCCGGCCAGGAGTGAGCGGACTGGCTGGCGTGTGGGAGATGGTGGTGCGGCCTGCCGCCGTGTTCACGGTGGGGATCACGGCCACGCCATCGACGCTCAAGGTTGAGGTCCCGGAAACGAATTTCGTGTTGGCATCGACGACGACGATTTCGATGATCGAATCCGGTTTGGCATCGGTGATCCCGGCGCCTGGTTTCACGGAAGCGATGTAAGCGCGATCGATCATTGGGCCGACTCGATAGGCTTTGAGCGCATTGGGATTGGTCAGGTCGTTGATGAGAATGCGTTCGCCATTTTCGCGAACATAGGACCACTCAATGTTGGCGTCCACGCCGCCTTCCTCCCAGGTGGTGCGGAAAGGATAAATGCCCGGGGTTTCGATCACGAACGTGAACGAAGTATCCGCCGATCCGCGGCCGCCGCTGAATTCACCAAGCATGATGCTGTCAACCTGGAAACGGTCCTTCGGATTGCGCGACACGCTCGTGCGAAATCCGTCGTCGCTATTGACAATCATGGTGTAGAGCCCCGCCGTCGGAAACTCGATGAACGTCAGGAATTCCGCCGCGAAGTTGTCGGTGCTGCCAGTAAAGCCCGGAATGCCGGGGATGAATTCATCAAAGGGGAAGAAGCCGCGATCAACTCCATTCTGATCGTAATTGATAACGTCTTCATCGATGAATACGCCGGTGATGGGATCGGCGAAGGTGAGGTCTGCAACGTTTTCTCCCAGCTCACCGAACAGTTCCTGCTCGGAGCGTTCATTGGTGTTCGGGAGGCCGCGATCCACCTGCCAGATGCGGACTTGGAATCCGGGTTTGGTTTTATCCACACCGGTGACCGCCATGCTCGCGGGAATCGTTCCGTAATTGATCGTCTTGAAACTGCCCGTGGTCGTGACGGTATTGCCCAGCGTGTCTTTCACCTGGATTTCATAAGTGTGATTCGAGCCGGCAGGGAATGGCGTGGCCCGCTTGTAACTGAAATCGACGAAATCCGCGGTCTTCGCGCTGGCGGTAAGCGGCACGACTTCCCCATCGATCGTCAGCCTGGCTGTGTTCGGATCGACGATGGACGCGCCTTTGTCGGTTGCGCGAAATGAAAACGAATTGATCGTCGGATTGATCGCCGAAAAGAACAGGCGATCGACCGTGGGTCCTTCAGCGCTTAGAGTGACGAGTGCCGTTTCCTGCGGCGTTTTGCCGAACACGATGGAGTGGGCTCCCAAACCGCCCCAACCTTTTTGTCCATCCTGTCCAGGGCCATCGTCGCCATCGTTGATTGCCATGCCGAGGCCAAACTGAGTTCCCGCCGCCAACGTCGTGAGTCCGAGCGTGGCCTTGGGAAGTTTGATCTCATAAATGGTTTTTTTGGTGACGCTGTTGCGGCTGACGACGGCGATCGTCTCGCCTAATGGAGGCACGGGAGCCTCGTGCTGCACGATCACGTCGCCCAGGGCATCCTCGATGCCGCCGAGCGCATAATTGTAA
Organism: Verrucomicrobiota bacterium; assembly: GCA_040754135.1. Lineage (GTDB taxonomy): Bacteria > Verrucomicrobiota > Verrucomicrobiia > Limisphaerales > SIBE01 > JBFMDG01. The sequence goes on along the minus strand of JBFMDG010000679.1, from coordinate 949 downwards.
AGCGCGACCTGCTGATTGCGGGCGGCGTTGGCGATCATCAACTGAATCGAGTCGCCATTCCATGCGCTGTTGCGGGAGTTTTCGTGGTAGTCGTCGGTGACAACGAAACCGAAGTAAACGTTTTCGTCGTCCCAGACGACCTGCACGGCGGAGGTTTGATCATCGGGGCCCGTCCAGGTGCCGCCTTGATATTCTTCGAAGAGCACGAGCGTGCCGTTATCGCCGGAGCCTTTGGGTACCGAGAAGCGGGGATCAGAGAGGACGGGAACGCCGGCCCACTCCGAGAGGTTGCCATCGATGGTGATGGCGCCCCCGGCGCGGGTGGCGGTGTAAGTTTCTTTACCCGGCTCAATGTCGTTAGCTCTGGCCGAACAGGCCAAAGCGGACAAGAGAGCCGAGAGGAGCATCATCTTCTTTATCATGGGAACTAAGGTTTGTTTGTTAGCAGGCGCGAGGTGAATCAACACCGCGAAACTGCGGGTTAAGAGATCTGAAGTTTGGAAGTTGGGAACAGCCGCAAAGGGCTCGAGTTATGTGGGTTTTTGTTTAGGAATGCTTCGACTGAATCGGAGAACTACAAATGACCGTTTGTGTTTGGAGGATTTACGACATTGAAGGTACGACTAGTGAAGTTACGACGAATGGAAGAAACGACTTGGTTACGGCATGGAAGGTACGACTTTGAAGGTTACGACTATAGTGAGTACGACATTAGGAACGGCGACGTCTGGGCTACATGGCTACAAACAAAAGCGATTTCGCCAACGCGTGTAAAGAAATTTTTGTAATTTTTGAAATTTTTCTGTGGGCGAACGCGCTGGAATCCTCTCCTTGCGCGCGCACGGTCGTGGCGCCGAATCAAGCGCGTTTAAAAAAGGAGAGCGGAAGAATGAAATGAGAGCCGCTCTTTCTGAACTGGCCGGTCAATTGCGTTAGGGCCTTTTCGGTC
>JBFMDG010000678.1:0-4325 GCA_040754135.1 Verrucomicrobiota bacterium | reverse complement strand
CCGGCCGGATCGCTCGTCATAATTCCGCGCTGAATCTGCTTCGATATGAAAATCTGCTTGTTTGGCATAACCGGGATCAATTCGGGACGGCACCACATCAAAGATCCGCGTTTGGATCAGGTCGATAAACTGGTCGAAGCGGATAAGAAAACTTACGTGCAAGTGGACCTGATTGGGGAGGATCAACTGGTGGATGCCGATGCCATTCTCGTCTCCACGGAGCGCCGGGCCGATTTGATTCTCATGGATCTTGAATTCATTGAAACGCGATTGCAGCGTGACCCGGGCGAGGAAGAACGCAACGCGCTGCTCAAACTGCAGAGTTCCCTCGAAAGCGATCAATTGGCGCGCGAAACGGAGCTGTCGGAAAGCGGGCGGCAGGCCCTTGCCGCGCATGCCCTTGTCACACAAAAGCCGGTCGTGGTGGCGTCGGCGGCGGATTTAGAATCGCCCGAGGCGCTCCTTGTGCGCACATATCATGAGGCCGGTTACATCAGTTTTTTGACGGTGGGCGGAAAGGAAAACCGCGCCTGGATGATCCGAAAAGGCACGACGGCGGTGGAAGCGGCCGGGGCCATTCACACCGATTTGCAAAAAGGTTTCATAAGGGCGGAGATCATCAGCTTTGCCGATTTGATCGCCGCCGGAGGTGAGACTCAGGCCAAACGAGCCGGGAAACTGCGTTTGGAAACCCGCCATTACGTCATGCAGGATTACGACGTGGTCAACTTCCGGTTCAGCAAGTGAACGGGCAGCGTAATCATCCTGCATGGGTAAGGCGGTTGTTGCGCCGAAATAAGAGCATCCGCGATTTCTTCTCGTGACGTGCGGGTGGGCGCTGGTAGGATGCGGCCGGCTTCCTGGTTTCATGAAAAGGTTTTTATTTCTCATCGTGGCGTTCGCCTGCGGGCTGAACGAACTCCGGTCCGCCGCTCCATCCGATGTCGAGCAAATCATTCCCTGGCTGCTCGAAGAGCGGCGCGAATTGAAAGGCATTCCATTCGCCGATGTGGTGTTCGCCGCGACCAGAAAGAAAGTGTTACGCATCGACACTGAGCAAGCGGGGGATCGCGATCTGGTGTCGAAAATCGGTGGAGCCTTGGATCGAGTGTTGGAAGAGATGAATGCTTCCAGAGGCGCGGCCAAAAGCGCGCGCCGCATCAACGAGGTCAGTGCGCGGTTTGAAAAGGCGATCCGCGAATCTTTGAATCAAGTCCGCGGATTTCGATGTGAATTTCCGAAGACAGCCACCGGCCGCGTGCAACGTTCCGGTTATCCGGATCTCAGGCTCGTGGACACCGCGGATGGCCGTGTTGTTTACCTGGATCCGAAGTTGTATGAACAGGGGAGCAGGGAGAGCACCTTGCGCACGTTCTATTACGAGCCGAAAAAGGAAACGAACAAAGTGCTCGACGACGCGCATCATCTGCTCCTGGCCATCGAACATGACGGAGGCCGGGCCGGCGATTGGAAATTCCTCGGCTGGACGATCGTCGATCTGGCGCGATTCCAAGTGCGATTGAAAGCGGAATTTCAAGGGAGCAATCGCGATCTTTACCGTGCCGAAACCATCGTGGGAACGAGCCAAAGGAAATTGGACCCGGTTCGATGACCAGAAAACTTGTTTGGGGTTCCTTCTCCTGGAAACTTCACGGAACTTCCAACAAAGGTGAGGCAAGATCCGGTTCGATCGCTGAACTTCAGAACGCCATCATGATTGACTGGTTTAACCAAACAACCGTATGGTTTAACCGAACATGACTCAACTCGTGGACATTGTCTCATCGCGCGTGAAAGCCGAGTTGCTCCGGCTGCTGTTCGGCTCGCCCGGAACCGAACTTCACTTGCGCGAACTAGTTCGCCAGTCGCGGCTCTCCGTCGCGACCGTGCAGCAGGAACTTCGGCGTCTCACCCGCGTCGGTCTCGTCGTCGCGCGGCGGGATGGCAATCGCGTCTGTTACAGCGCCAATGCCACGCACCCCGCTTGTTCTGATCTCCACTCCCTCGTCCTCAAGACCGACGGACTTGTGGGTGTCCTGCAACAACGGGTGCTCGATCTGCCGGAGGTTCAACTCGCGTTTGTGTTTGGCTCCATTGCCAAAGGCGAAGCCACCGCGGGCAGCGATGTGGACTTGATGGTCATTGGGTCGGTTGGATTGCGTCGCCTCTCGGGTTTGCTCTCCGGCGCCGCCGAGCGCATCGGTCGCGAAATCAATCCGCACGTCATGACGGCAGCCGAGTTTGCCGAGCGCAAATCCCGTCGCGACCACTTCGTGACTACAGTGTTGCAGGAGTCGCGTCTTTTCGTGAAAGGCAGTGAGCATGAGCTTGCAGCAGTGGGCAAATAACGGCTGGCTTCGCCCCCACAAGACCAGTCCACAGGAAATCCAGGACCTGCTCGCCATTGTGAAGCGCGACCTCGCGGACGCCACGGCGAGCGAACTTTCCGCCGATTGGCAGTTCGGCATCGCGTACAATGCCGCGCGCAAGCTTTGCACCATTCTCATGCACGCGTCCGGATTTGGCGTGACGATACAGCCTGCCTACGAATGGCTGCTGGAGAGTACCAACGAACACTGAACTTGCCTTATGGCTATCAGCAATCAACAACGCGTCGGTCAGGCTTTCGAACTCAGGCGAGACAGTCTCGGGGATTTTCTCGCTCGCAAACTTCAGACGCTCTTAAATGTTTGTGTCAGTTCTCTTCACTGAACCTCAAACTCCGCCACCATGCATAGACGAATACCACTAATCTGGCCAAGATTGGGTCCCATGTTCCTCATCGTGATCAACGCCTTGCTTTTCGCTTTTGCCATAAACGCTTTGGCGGCGGAAACGAATTCCGCCGCCAGGGAAAAGCCAAACGTAAAGCTCTGGAAACAGCACCGGTCTGCCGCGCAAGCGGCGTTTAAAAAGCAGGACTTCGCCGCCGCCGAACAGGCGCATCTCGCGGCCGTGGCTGAAGCGGAAAAATTCGATGTCAAGGATTCGCGCGGGCCGCAAACGTTCATGGAAGCGGCCATGTTCTATTATGATATGGACCGATATGGAGAAGCGGACCGGCTGGCACGGAAGGCCTTGGCGGCTCGCGAATCTGCCGGCGATTCCAACCGGATTGAAGTCGTTCCTTATCTCGTCATGGCGGGCGAGGCCGTCACCATGAACCACAATTTGGAGGATGCCGAACAAATGTTTCTGCGCGCCAAAGCGATTGTGGAGAAAAGCCGAAGCGCCTATTCGCAAATTAGTGGCCGCGTGCTGCGAGGTTTGGGAAAAGTTTATTACATGAAAGGGGAATTCGAAAAAGCGGAGCCGCACTTAAAAGAAGCTTTGGGCATCTTCGAAAACCCGGTCGGCAAAACTGTGTTTACGCCGGATGGGGATCTGATCCAGTACGATGGCGACGTGAATGAATTTGCCGTGGCCAACACGATCAACTTGCTGGCGTTGCTTTACCGGCAGCAAGACCGGTTGCAGGATGCAGAGCAGCTTTACCTCCGCGGTATCAAATATCGCGAGCGGCATTTCGGGAAAAAGCATCCCATGCTTGCCCTGTCGTTGCGCAACATGGCCCATTTTTATCTCGAACAAAAAAAATCCGCCGAGGCCGAGCCGCTCTTGAAACGAGCGTTCGAAATCGAGGATCAAGCCAAAGGGCTCCAGCATCCCGACACGATCTTGACCTTTCAGATGCTGGCCAAACTCTATCGGGATGGAAAGCAGTTCGAGCAGGCCGAAAAACTTTATCAACATCAGATGGCTGCCTTCGAGAAAAAGCTGGGCGCGAATCATCCGGCCTGCGCGGGACCACTCCGGCATATGGGAGAACTTTACCTCGAACAAGGCGACACCGCGCGCTTGAACAACCTCTACCCGCGCATTCTCGCCTTAAAAGATCCTCCCGTGAAGGAAGAGGTCGTGGCTTTCGCGCGTTTGTTCGAGCAATTAGCCGATCAATCCCGCGCCGCGCAACAGACCGACGCAGCCATCGCCGCCTACGAACGGACCCTGTCGCTTTTTCTCAAAGTGGTCGGGGGCGATCATGTTTCATTCGCGCCCACCGTGCAGAAGCTCATGCATGCCAAAGTCGAGAAGGAGGATTTTGCCGCTGCCGAAGCGCTGGCCAAACGGCAATGTCAAATGTACGAAAAAGCTTTTGGTGCGTCGGATTCGAGGCTGGCGGCGCCGCAAGAGGAACACGCCAGAATTCTGCGAAAGCTCGGGCGCACCGCCGAAGCCGAGACCCTGGAAGCGAATGTCGCAAAACTCCGTTCCGGCACCATCCCCGCGACAAAAAACTGAAGCTTCATCTCGCGTTCAAGCGC
>JBFMDG010000677.1:0-4333 GCA_040754135.1 Verrucomicrobiota bacterium | reverse complement strand
AGACTGGGCAACCGGCGGCCACCGAGCGCCTCCATATCATGCAGGGAATCGAACCCGGCGCCGGTTACGGCATCATCCTGTTCATGTCGGTTTACAGTCGCGAGGTTCGTGAAATCAAACCGGAGGAGCGGCGCGCAAATTTTCGCGGATGTGTGGCCGTCCTGGTGAACCTCAAGGAAGTAGTCGAGGGATCGATCCGCACGCTCGATCGCGAAGGCCTCGGGCTGAAGATCATTGACTTGATGGCACAACCGTCGAAACGGCTGCTCCTGCAATTGGAACCCAACCTGGCGCCCCCGGAAAATCCTTACAGCAGATCCGAACAGCATGGCATCGCCTTGCAACGAGAGTTGCCATTCCAAATCGGCGGACGGGATTGGAACGTTCAGTTCAGCTTGGACACGGCTTATTTCCTCAAACATCGCCCCTGGCAAGCGTGGGGCGTTCTTGCGGGTGGCCTGCTTTTCACCGGATTTCTCGGCGCTTTCCTCCTCGTGGTCACCGGACGATCCGCGGCCGTCGAGGAACTGGTCAATCAACGAACCGGTGAGCTCCAGTTATTGAATCGCACCCTCGCTTTTCAGATGGCGGAGCGGGAACAGGCGGAAACGCTTTTGATCGAGAAAACACTGGCGATGGAAAATGCGTTCGAAGGCATCGCGCGACTCGATAGCGAAGGTCGCTTCACCAGTATCAATCGCGCCTACGCCAACATGACCGGCTACGAGGCAGGCGAGTTGATCGGCGAATCGTGGAGCCTGGTCTTTCACGCCGACGACCTGGCTCGGATACGGCGCACGTTTGAAGGAACGCAGGTTAAAAAACGCGTCGATGTCGAAGCGCGAGGTTTGCGCAAGGACGGCTCGGAATTCTTCGCCGAGATTGTGCGCATTCCGGCGTATGGGGCCGATCACGCTTTTCTCGGCCATTACCTTTTTATTCGTGACGTGACAGCACGCAAGCAGGCCGAAGCAGAATTGCGCAGCAGCGAAGAGCGTTTCGCCAAGGTCTTTCGCTCGAGCCCGGTGGCGATTGCCATCAGCACGGTCGAGGACGGTTGCCTGATCGATTTGAATGAGGCTTACCGCAAGATGTTTGGTTATGAGCGCGCGGAGATGGTTGGGCGCAATGCAGCGGAGTTGATCTGGGTGGATCCGAAACGGCGCGGCGACTTTGTGCGACTGCTCCGTGCCCATCATTTTGTGCACAATTTTGAGGCCCAATTCCGCACCAAATCAGGCGAAGTCCGCGAAGGAATGGGTTCCGCGGAATTGATTCAGCTCGATGGCAAGCCGCGCATTCTCTCGCTCATTCATGACGTCACGGACCGGAAACGCGCCGAAGAAAAGTTGCGCCAGAGCGAAATGCAATTGGCCACGGCGCAGCAGATCGCGCATCTCGGAAGTTGGGAATGGCAGGTCGAATTGAATCAGGTGACCTGGTCGGACGAATTGTATCGCCTCTTCGGACTGCGGCCGCAGGAATGCCAGGTGCAATACGAAACGTTTCTCGCCCTGGTGCATCCGGACGACCGCGCGTTCGTAGGCAAGGTCGTGAGCGACGCGCTCAAGAATCATGAGCCATTCGAGTATGTTTTCCGCGGATTGCATCGGGAAAAGGGCGAGGTGATTTTGCACGCCACGGGACAAGTCATCACCGATGCCGATGGGCGGGCCGTCCGGATGTTTGGCACCGCTCAGGACATCACCAAACAGCGCGAGGCGGAAGCGGCCCTGCGCCTGAGCGAAGAACAATTCCGATCGGCCTTTGACCACGCCGCCATTGGCATGGCGCTGGTTTCGCTGGAAGGCCGATGGCTGCGCGTGAACGCCTCGCTCTGCCGCATTCTCGGATATACCGAGCAGGAACTGTTGGCGAAGAATTTTCCGGAGATGACGCATCCTGAAGATCTCGCCGAAAACATGGAAAGCGCGCGGCGATTGGTGGCCGGTGAAATCAGCTCGTATCAAACCGAGAAGCGCTATTTCCATAAGCAAGGTCACATCGTCTGGGTGTTGCTCAGCGCCTCGATTGTGCGCAATTTCAACCAGGCTCCGCTGCATTTCGTTTCTCAGGTCGAGGACATCACTGCCCGCAAACGGGCGGAGCAGGAACTCATGGCGTCGCTGCGCGAAAAGGAAGTGTTGCTCAAGGAAGTGCATCATCGCGTGAAGAACAATCTGCAGATCATCACCAGCATGTTGAATTTGCAGGCCGGGAAAGTGCGGGATACCGATTCGCTGGCGTTGCTCAAGGAAATTCAGGCGCGCATCCGGTCCATTGCCCTGATTCACGAGACGCTTTACCGCTCGCAGGACATGGCCCACATCGATTTTCCCAATTACGTGCAGACCCTGGGGGCGAATCTGGTGCGATCGTTCGCGAGCCGATCGCAGTTGATCCGGCTCAACATCGAAGTGGATCCGGTGCAGTTGAATGTCGATCTCGCCATGCCCTGCGGCTTGATCATCAACGAACTGGTCGCTAATGCGCTCAAGTACGCCTTTCCCGATAAGGTCGCGGGTGAAATCTGCATCCGCTTTCAACGCCGCTCCGAAGGAGAATACCTCCTCCGTGTTACCGATACCGGACGCGGGTTTCCCGCCGGGGTTGATTTTCGACACACCGATTCGCTCGGCTTGCAACTGGTCTGCGCCCTGACCGCGCAGCTCGGAGGCACCATCACCATGCGCTCGACGCCCGGCACCGAATTCTCAATTATCTTTCACGAATAAACGCACATGACCCACGCCAATATTTTAATCGTCGAGGACGAAAGCATCGTCGCCAAAGATATCGAGGCACGCCTCAAGCACATGGGCCATGTGGTGGTCGGCCAGGCCCCGTCAGGCGCGATGGCCATCGAACTGGCCGAAAAGGCCTGCCCCGATCTTGTCCTCATGGACATCATGCTCAAGGGGGAAATCGATGGCATTCAATCGGCCGAGATCATCCGGAACCGGTTGCGATTGCCCGTGATTTTTCTCACCGCATTTTCAGACGACGCTACGCTCGCACGCGCCAAAATCGCCGAGCCCTACGGCTACATTCTCAAGCCTTTTGAAGAACGGGAACTGAGCATCACAATCGAAATGGCCCTTTACAAACATCGCATGGAACGGGACCGGGCCGAGTTGACCCGGCAATTGCAAGAAGCGCTCGCCAATGTGGAAACATTGCAAGGGCTCCTTCCCATTTGTTGCTGCTGCAAAAAAATTCGCAACGATCAGGGATATTGGGATCAGGTGGAAAGTTACCTCGCGCGCTATTCTCAATTGCGTTTTTCTCATAGTTATTGCCCGGATTGCTTCGAAAAAGTGCGCTTGGAAGCGGGTTTGTCGAGCGATTGAAATTTCCAACCGCGCTCGCCCGCACTGAGTTTTTCCAATCGGCTCAGCAAACGACCCGTGGCGTTGTGTGGTGTCACGCCATCGTGGAGATCCAATCCTCCCCGATCGAGCGGCTCGGCCACTCGGGCTTCTTCCTTTCACCCGGTTGAGCTTTGGCTTAAGCTCCCGAAACAAACCACAGCCGCAACATGAATCTGTCCTTACGTTCAATTCGATGGGCCATTTATGGCGCGTTGCTTTGGATGGCGTTCGCGCCCTTGGCACGACTTCGAGGACAATCATTTCAATGGGTAACGATTGCGGGCAGCACTCGGGATGAAATCGCGCAGTTCATGACCGTGGATCTTGCGGGGAACACGTATCTGACGGGACATATCGGCGGCTCCACCTCTTTTGGGAACACAACCCTCGTGGCGACCGAAGCAGAATTGATGTTTCTCGCGAAGTTCAATGCCATGGGCCAGCCGGTCTGGGCTATCCAGGCGCAAGGCAACTCGAACTCGGAAGGGAGGGCGGTGGCGGTGGATCGTGATGGAAATGTTTTCGTCACCGGCTACTTCACGGGCACGACGCGGTTCGAGGCCACCGAGCTCCTCAGCCGTGGCCTCGGCGATCTGTTTGTCGCCAAGTACGACAGCTCAGGCCATTTGCTCTGGGTCCGGCAGGCCGGCGGTGACGATGCTTCGAGTCCGGAATTTTCCCGCGCCATAGCCGTCGATTTCCGCGGGCATTGTTATGTGTTCGCGGAATTTCGCGGCACGGCGGACGTGGGGGCATTTCGGCTGACGGCCAGCAACGGGCTGACTTCGTTTTTGGCCAAGTACGACACGGACGGCAATGTCCTTTGGGCCCGGAACATCGCTCCATGTTCTTATGATGATCGCCGCGGAATTGCCTTCGATCCTTGGGGCAACATCGTTTTGGCTGCGAATTTCCGCGGCGCCGTTTCTTTTGGTGATCAAACATTGGCCAGTGCGGGCGCC
>JBFMDG010000676.1:0-4335 GCA_040754135.1 Verrucomicrobiota bacterium | reverse complement strand
ATCTCAAAGTCGTGGTCAATCCGAAAGGCGCGACCCTGGATGGCGGTCAGGGGGCGGATCAATACGAAGTGCACCAGCGCAATGTGACCGATGGCCAGACGGACAGTTGGCCGAATGTGACGGGCGCAGCCGGCGTGAATTATCCCAATGCCTGGATTCGTTTGCGGCGGCAAGGCAACATCTTTACCGCTTTCCGCAGCAACAACGGCTTGAGCTGGGCGCAACTGGCTCGCCAGACCGTGAACTATCCGCAAACGATGTTCATCGGGCTCTGCACCAGCGCGGTCAATAACAGCCCCGACCGCCCCGCCCACGTGCAATATCGGAATTACTTGAACATTTACTCCGGCCTGGTGCCAATCAGCGATGCCAACATCAACGAGTTTTTCGGACTCGCCTTGGCTGTCAAAGGACACGACGACGATCTGCCGCCGCAAACGCTCACTTACAGCCTCGATAACGGAGCGCCGGCCAATGCCACGATTGACCCGGTGAGCGGCGCCTTCAACTGGGTGCCGGATGAAAGTCAAGGTCCCGGCACCTACGCGATCACGGTGCGCGTGACCGATGACGGCACTCCACCGCTCAGCGCGGCCCAAACTTTTTCCGTGGTGGTGAATGAAGTGAACAGCGCGCCCATTCTCGAGGCCATCGCACCGCAAAGTGTTATCGAAGGGCAGGAATTCATTCTCGCGCCTGCGGCATCCGATCTCGATCTTCCCGCCAACAACCTCAAGTTCGCTCTGGGCAACGATGCTCCGGCGGGCATGGTGATCGACGAAATCACCGGCGTGATCCGCTGGATTCCGGCGGAAGAACAGGGGCCGGCGGCCTTATCGATTCGAGTCTCAGTCAGTGACGATGGCGTGCCGAGTTTTACTGACGCCAAGGTTTTTTCATTGAGCGTGATCGAGGAAAATACGCCGCCCACGCTTGAATCAGTGGGTGACAAGAGCATTACCGAAGGAATGCTGCTGATATTTACGGCCGTGGCCGCAGATGCGGATCTGCCGAAGCAAGGGTTGAAATTTGGTTTTGCCGACGCGGTCCCTGGAGGCGCAACCATCGACGAGAACACCGGCGTTTTTCGCTGGACGCCAACGGAACTTCAGGGCCCGGGAGTTTATGCGATGGCCATCACGGTGACGGACAATTCCACACCGGCGCTGAGTGCGACGAATGAATTCAAAGTGACCGTGCTCGAAACGAACAGTCCGCCCGTCTTGCCGGTTCTGGCGGTGCAGCGCGGGACGGAAGGGGAAACATTTACTTTGCAGCTTCCGGCGACGGATCCGGATGTGCCTAAGAATGGGATTCAATTTGCGCTGCTCGAAGCGCCACCCACGGCCACTTTGGATGCGCAAACCGGAATGTTCTCGTGGACTCCCGGTGAAGCCGATGGTCCGGGCACGAATCGAATTCAAGTGGTGTTATTGGATGACGGAGTGCCGCCCATGAGTTCCACCAACGAGTTCACTTTGATCATTGCCGAAACGAACAGCCCGCCCGTCTTCACGGTCGTTGATCAACAAACGATCGCGGAAGGGCAGACTCTGACGGTGCCATTGCCAGCGAGCGATGCCGATCTGCCCGTAAACCAACTCACCTTCAAATTGCTGGCTGGACCGACCGGTTCGAGCGTGAATGCGCAGTCGGGTGATTTCACCTGGACGCCTGGCGAAGCCGATGGACCAGGCAGTCATGAAGTGACCGTGACCGTGAGTGATAACGGCACACCGATTTTGAGCACCACGAATAAATTCACCGTGAAGGTCACCGAGGTGAACACCGCGCCCGAGCTTGGTCACATTGGACCAACCACCAATGCGATGCTGGTTGCGTCGCTCGATCTCGGCACGCCGTTGGATCCCATTGAAAAAGGATCGATGACCCGGAACGAGGACGGCTCGGTGTTGATGATCGCCGGCGGCAGCGATTTGTTTGGCACGGTTGATCACGGACATTTCGCGTATCAGGAAATCACCGGAGATTTCGACGTCGTGGTGCGGGTGGAAAGTTTGCAGGCCACGGCCATCTTCGCCAAGGCGGGATTGATGATGCGCGAATCGCTCAATGCCAATTCGAGAAACCTGAAAGTCGTCGTCAATCCCAGAGGGACGGTGCCTGGCGGAGCGCAGGCCGCCAATCAATATGAAGTGCATCAACGGAACATCACCGGCGGGAGCACTGTGAATTGGCCGAATATCACCGGCGCGGCTGGAGTGAATTATCCGAATGCGTGGATTCGCTTGCGCCGGCAGGGAAGTATCTTCACCGCATACCGCGGCAACAACGGTTCCACCTGGACGCAATTGGCGCGGCTCTCGGCAAATTATCCGGAGAAATTGTTCGTCGGATTGTGCGCCAGTTCTGTGAACAACACGGCCGGCAATGCCACGCAAGCGAAGTTCCAAAACTATGCCGCGACTTATTCCGGTTTTACGTTTGTGCCCGATCAATCTGTCGTCGAAGGCCAAACGTTGAATCTTACCTGGCTGGCGCGCGATGCGGATCTCCCCGCGCAAAAACTGACCTTCCAGCTCGGCGATGGCAGCCCCGAAGGCGTCACCATCGATTCCATCACTGGCGCGTGGTCCTGGACTCCAGGCGAAGGCCAGGCGCCCGGTGAATTTCCCATCACCGTTCGAGTAATCGATGATGGCGATCCCGCGTTGGAGGCCTCGCAAACTTTCCTCGTGCGCGTGAGCGAAGAGAACCGCGCTCCTACGCTGGCGGCAATCGATAATGTGGCCATCAACGAAACGGAATTGTTGAGCCTGACGTTATCGGCTTCCGATCCGGATCTGCCCTCGAACGTGCTGAGTTTCTCGATCGATTCCGGTTTCCTGGCGGGAATGAATTTGGACGCGAACACCGGTTTGTTCGAATGGACACCCACCGAAGCGCAGGGCCCGGGAGTTTATCCAGTGACGGTCCGCGTAACGGACAATGGCTCGCCTGCATTGCATGACACGAAGCAATTCACGATCACGCTCAATGAGGTCAACGAACAGCCCATCCTCGATCCGATCAACCAGCAAACGGTCAATGAAGGGGTGGCGTTGTCTTTGCGCGCGACGGTCACAGATCCCGATTTGCCAAAGCAAAATGTGCTGTTTTCGTTCGGCGCAAAAACTCTTGCCGGCGCGACGATCGATGCGTTGACCGGTTTGTTCCGATGGACACCTGCAGAGATAGATGGTCCGGGCCGGCATGAGGTCGAGATCGTCGCGACCGACAATGGCAATCCGCCATTGAGCAGCACGAATTTGGTCGCGATCGAAGTGAATGAAATCAACAGCGCGCCGGTGATCGAGCCCATCAGCCTGCAAACGATCACGGAAGAAAGCGCCATTGAATTGGAGATCAAAGCGCAGGATCCAGACATTCCGGCCAACAACATTTCCTTGGCGTTGGCGGCTGCTCCAACTGGCGCGACGTTGGATTCTGCCACTGGCAAATTCCAATGGACAACAACAGAGGCGGACGGCCCGAGCACGAACATCATTAAAGTGGTAGCGACCGATGATGGAACTCCGGCACTGAGCCGGACAAACGAATTCTCGATCGTTGTGCTGGAAGTCAACACGCCACCGGTTTTCGAACCTATCGAAATTCCCAGCGTCGTGGAAGGGGAGACACTCAACGCGCAGTTGAAGGCGATCGATTTGGACATGCCACCCAATGTCATCATTTACCTGCTTGGCTCCGGCCCGGCTGGTTCAAAAGTGGACGCACGCACCGGTGTCTTTACCTGGGTGCCGGAGGAAACTGATGGTCCCGGCACGCACAAAATCACTGTGGTCGCCGTTGACAGCGGCCTACCGTTGGCGCGAGCGACCAATGAATTCACCGTTACCGTCCTCGAAGGCAATCGGCCGCCCGTCGCATCGGTTCTTCCATTGCAAACGGCGATTGAAAGCAAACTGGTCCAGGTGCAGTTGGCCGGAACAGATCCGGATGTGCCGGCGAATAAATTGAGCTTCTCCCTTTTGGAAGGACCTCCGACCGCAACCGTGGATCCGGTCACCGGCATTTTCGAATGGGTGCCTGGAGAAACGGATGCCCCCGCGACGAACACCTACAAATTCGTGGTCACGGACGATGGGGTGCCGCCGCTCAGTGGCACCAATGAATTCACGGTGGTGATTTTGGAAACCAACAGCGCGCCTGTGTTCGAAGCCATGGAAGTGCAAACGGTCATCGAAGGCGAAACCTTGAGCGTGCCAGTGAAAGTAATCGATCCGGACGTGCCGGCCAATTTGCTGATCCATCTCCTGGCTTCCGGTCCAACCGGCTCAAAGATCGACGCACGCACCGGAGTTTTCACCTGGA
>JBFMDG010000675.1:0-4336 GCA_040754135.1 Verrucomicrobiota bacterium | reverse complement strand
GTATGCCACTTCGTGGGACTCTCGTGGGAACGAGTAAAGAGGACAATCCAATTGAGCTCAAAATGGGAACAGGGATGAACTTCCAAATATTGTACAAAAATGATAGCGCAGAAGGGCCGGTCGAGTGACTGCGAACGCCAAAACCGCCGTGGCAACAATGGTGAGGCGAAATTGAGTTTTCATAATGCAAATCCGGTCATAACCGATTCCAGATTCTTGAAAGTTCAAAGTCGGTCGGGCTGTGCAGTCCCGGTGGCTTACGGTCACCAGATTACTCCAGCCGGGGCGCGGCAAGCAATACTGAAATCAATTCCTGATGATTGCGAATATAAGCGCAGCGATTGGCGAACGCGGGATGGGACCAGACCACGTCGCGGCCTCGGGCGTTTTCTTTCGGTTCCAAGAGCCGGGCGCGGCTGATCTCCTGAAATCCTTTCGCATCCAGCCGGCCGAGCAACAGTTCGCCCTGATCGTTCCAGATGAAATATCGATCCTTGTGCTCGACGAAAAAGGCCGTGCCAAACAGGTTTTGCTTGCCCCCGGTGGCCGCGTAACTTTCCCAGATGCGATCGCCGGTGTTGGCATCGAGGCACCGCAATTCTCCCATGCCGCAAACGCCGTAAACATATCCGTCCCGAATCACGCTGGTGGACATGACGGTGTGCAATCCATCGTTTATCGCCGATTTGCTCGAACTTTTTCGGTTCCACAAAACTTTTGCAGCCGGCGGTTCGGCGGTGAGCTTGAGCATGAGCGCCCCTTGATAAAAGGAACTCACGAACAACAAATCCCCCGCCACACGCGGCGTGGCGATGCACACTTCCGGTCGCTGCGATTTTCCTTCGACCGGGTAGGGCTGGGTCCAATAAGCCTCGCCGGTGGCCGGATTCAAACTGGAAATTGCTTCCGAGTGCCAGATGATCAACTGCCGTTTGCCCCCGAGTTCCGCCATCATGGGCGGCGCGTAGCAAATCTCTTTGGTCGAGAGGGCTCGCCAAAGTTCTTTGCCGGATTCCTTGTCGAAAGCCACCACCGCGCTTCCTTCGCCCCCGACCAGGCAAATCAAGCGGTTGCCCTCGATCAACGGATGCGCCGCCCAACCCCAGACTGGCGGATCCGTCAGATGGAAATCCTTTAAAAAATGGCGCGCCCAAAGCACCTCTCCCGACTCGGCATTGAAACAAAGCAAATCCCCCATCGCGCCCAGCGTATAAACTTTTCCGTCCGCCACTAAAGGCGTGGCGCGGGGTCCGGAGGGGTAATCGATCCGGTAAGCGCAATCGTAACTGTGTTCCCAAATCGATTTGCCAGTCGTGGTATCGAGGCAAAGAATTCGTTCCGTGCCGGGCAGGGAAGGAATGCCGCGTTCTCCCGGTTTGCGTTCGAGCGGTTTGCCTGCCTTTCGATCGGTGACGTACAAACGGTTCCCCACCACCGCCGGGCCGGCATATCCGCCGTTGACCGGCACGCGCCAAAGGACAGGCGGACCGCCCGCAGGAAATTTTTCCAGAATGCCTTGTTCGCGCCAGACGCCGTCCCGTTTGGGACCGAGCCATTGCGGCCAGTCATCGGCTGAAGAACCATTGGCCAGGGCCAGGGCAAGCGAGCAGAGCGCGGTTTTCAGGGAGATTCTCATTCGATCGGCGGATCTTCATGGCCTCCATCGAGAATAACTTTCCAGGAGCCATGCGCGTCCCTCCGCCACACCGTGAGATATTTTCCATGGCTGGCCCGCGGAGCTCCGTCCGGTCCCGGCGCGGCGAATTCCCAAAAGCCAAAGGTGGTGGCGAGGTCGCCGCTTTGGGCGACCATGACTGCGACCGGTTTCCAATTCAAACGCGCTGCATTCGGGAAATCGGCAAAGTGCTCTTGCACACCGAGCCGGCCGTGAATCGGTGGCCGTCCGGGCTGCAACATCACCACATCTTCGGCGAGCCAGGCGAGGAACGCGCGACTCGCGCCTTGTTCGACGGACATGCGTGCAAAGGCGCGATCGGCTTCGAGCACTTCCGCGGCAGGAGTGCCCGGCGAAGGATTCGTTTCCCATGCGGAAGCGGCGCGGGCGGTTCGGGGCGCCTGGCATCCAACGGTGCTCAGCCAAAAGAGAGATAAGGCGGTCCAGCACGCCAGGAACTCCCCACGCTTCGCAGAAACACCAGCCCCAGGAAAAAGTCCCGAAGCCGTCAAGTTCAGAATGGGAGTTCGATGATTCATTCGACTGCTCATTCCATTCCTTCCCAACCGTCAAACCGCAATGGGCGCTTTAATCGCTGGGTGCGGATCGTAGCCAATCAACTCGAAATCTTCGTAACGAAAATCATGAATATTCCGCACCGCCGGATTGAGGTGCATTCGGGGCAACGGACGCGGTTCTCTCGAGAGCTGGAGCCGGGCTTGTTCGAGGTGATTGCTGTAGAGGTGGAGATCGCCAAACGTGTGCACAAAGGTGCCCGGTTTCAGTCCGCAAACCTGCGCCACCATCATGGTGAGAAAGGCATACGAAGCGATGTTGAACGGCACGCCCAGAAAGAGATCGGCGCTGCGCTGGTAAAGCTGGCAGCTCAATTCCCCTTCCTGAACGAAAAACTGGAAGAGGGCGTGGCAGGGCGGCAGCGCCATCTGATCCACTTCCCCCGGGTTCCAGGCTGTGACGATATGGCGGCGGCTCTCCGGGTTGGCGCGAATCTGTTCGATGAGGCGATCGATCTGGTGAATTGACCGGCCATCGCTGGTGCGCCAATCACACCATTGCGCGCCGTAAACGCGGCCGAGATTGCCCTCGGCATCGGCCCATTCATCCCAAATGGTCACGCCATGTTCGTTGAGGAATTTGATGTTGGTATCGCCGCGAAGGAACCAAAGCAGCTCGTAAATGATCGATTTGACGTGGAGTTTTTTCGTGGTCAGCAATGGAAAACCATCGCTCAAAGGAAATCGGGCTTGCGCGCCGAACACCGCATAAGTGCCGGTGCCGGTGCGATCGCCTTTGAAACGGCCCTGGTCCAAAACCAATCGGAGCAACTGATGATATTGCAGCATAGCGTGGCAGCTCGTTTCGGTACTCCGTACTCGCAAGCCTCGCGCCTGTCGAGTTCATTACTTTGAAAAACCGCCGCCTCATCCAATTTTCAGGAGCCCGCCAGCAGCGCAGGGTGCCGGCGCGAAGCGGTTCCGAAATGGCCTTTGAACTTTGGCCTCCGAGTGGTAAAGCTCGCCGCCGTGCAAGTTGAAATCATCAATACCGGAAGCGAACTGATGCTTGGGTTCATTTTGAACACGCATCAACAATGGCTTTGCCGCAAACTCTCCGATGCCGGTTATCTCGTGTCTCGCCAAACGTCCGTGCACGATTCCGGACCGATCATCGCCGCGACCGTCCGTGAGAGTCTGGGCCGCGCGCCAATCGTTTTGGTGACGGGCGGACTCGGGCCGACTTCGGATGATCTGACGCGCGATTGCATTGCGGCATTGCTTGGCAAAAAGCTGCATGAGGATGGTGAAGTGCTGGCCAACATCGAGCGGTTCTTTGCCGGGAGGAATCGGCCGATGCCACCGCAAACGCGTGTGCAGGCTCTGGTGCCCGAGGGCGCGAAAGTATTGCCGAATGCGCATGGGACAGCGCCCGGGTTGCTGATCGAATTGGACCCGCGTCCTTTCGGAAACGCGCAGCCGAGCGCGATTCTTTGCCTTTTGCCCGGACCGCCCCGGGAATTGCGGCCGATGTTTTCCGAACAGGTGATGCCATGGTTGCTCGAACATGTGCCGCCGGAAACCGTCATTTGCCGCACGTTCAAAACCTCGGGCCTGGGCGAATCGATCATTCAGGAGAAGATCGCCGCGCCTTTGCAATCGCTCACGGATGCCGGCCTGGAATTGGGGTATTGCGCCAGGATTGGCGAAGTCGATGTGCGCATCGTGGCTCGAGGCGCCCAGGCCGAAACCGTCGCGCGCGAAGCCGAGTGCATCATCAAAGACTGTTTGGGAGATTCCATTTTCGGTGCGGATGAAGCATCGCTCGAACAATGCGTCATTGCCGAGTTGACGGAACGCCGCTTGAGCCTGGCCGTGGCGGAATCATGCACCGGTGGCCTGATTGCCCATCGCCTGACGAATGTGCCCGGCGCGTCCGCTGTGTTTCGGGCCGGACTGGTCACCTACAGCAATGATGCGAAGGAGGAATTTCTGGATGTGCGCGCCGAAACTTTGGCTGCGCATGGCGCGGTCAGCGAACCGGTGGCACGCGAGATGGCCGAAGGGGTGCGGGTTCGAACCAGTTCCGATTTGGCGGTGGCCGTGACCGGCATTGCCGGCCCGAGCGGTGGTTCAGAAACCAAAC
>JBFMDG010000674.1:0-4338 GCA_040754135.1 Verrucomicrobiota bacterium | reverse complement strand
ACAATGCCTCCGTAACACCAGCCGCCGAGATAGTACGGGCCTTCGGGCTGGAATTCCCGGAGCCGCTGGACGTAATCATCGGCCATTTGTTCGATGCGCTGATGGCAGAGCTCGGATCGAAGGAGCCCGCGCGATTGGAATCCGTAACAAGGCTGATCGGTGCCGAGATGATAAATCAGGTTGCCGTACCCGAGCACGTCCCCGGGCGTGGTGTGGATGAGGAAGAAAGGCGGGCGCGAACCGGCCGGTTGGAGTGGAACGAGCGCGGACCAATCGGAGGCGGTCGATTGTTCCTTCAAAACCTGCGCCAGCGTTTCGATGGTGCTGGCTTGATAAAGCGTGCCCAGCGGCAGATTGCGGCCAGTGGCCCGTTCGAGTTCCACGATCAGTTCCAGGGCCTGAAGTGAATCGCCGCCGAGTTCGAAAAAGCTCACATCGATTCCGATCGGGCGCCGGTTGAGAATCCGTTCAAACACCAGTTGCAACTGCAGTTCGAGCGGTTCCCGAGGATTGCGCAACTCCTGTTTCGATTTGGGTTCGCCACTCTTCGGATGGGGCAAGGCCCGGCGATCCACTTTTCCATTCGGCATGAGTGGGAGAGATTCGAGCACCACGAAATCCGACGGCACCATGTACTCCGGCAGCATGCGACGCAGATGCTGACGCAGCTCTTGGGAGGTCAAAGTTCCGGCAACTTTGGGCACGACATAGGCCACGAGACGTTTTTCGTTGGGCTCCTCGCGGGCGATGACGGCGCATTCGGAGACGTTTTCATGCCGGCTCAGCACGCTTTCGATTTCTCCAAGCTCAATGCGGAAGCCGCGCATTTTCACCTGGTGATCCGTGCGCCCGAGAAACTCGAGGCTGCCATCTTCCAAAAAGCGGGCTAAGTCGCCGGTGCGATAGAGCCGGTCCTGCGAATCATCGCTGAAAGGATTCGGAACAAATCTCTCCGCGGTAAGATCCGGACGATTCAGATAGCCTCGGGCCAGCAATTCTCCACCGATGTAAACTTCGCCAATCACGCCGATGGGCACGGGATTCATGTGGCGATCGAGCAGATAGATTTTACGCGCGCCGCGCGGGCGACCGATGGGAATGCGGTCGGGAATTTCGCCCGGCAAAGTGCCGACTTCGAAAGTCGTCGCGGTGATGGTGGTTTCGGTTGGCCCGTAGGCGTTGACCAGGCGCACCGAATTCAAGGGCGTTTGCCTCCAAAATTTTAATGTCTGCGGCAGCAGCGCCTCGCCGCCAACAATGACGAGGCGCAGGTTGGATCGCGGGACGGAAGCAGGGCGCGCGGCCCATTCCTGCACGAGCTGGTGCCAATAGGCAGTGGGCACGTCCACCACCGTCAACCGCTGGCGCGTGAGTTGATGATTGAACTCCTTATGATTCCACACTTCCGGTCCGCGCACGACGAGCCGGGCCCCGCTGGTCAGCGTGGCAAAAATCTGTTCAAATGCCGCGTCAAAATTGCAGGAAGAGAATTGGAGAACGTGATCCGCCGGCCCGAGTTCGTAATACTTTTTCATGTCGAGCACATGATTGGCAATGGCTCCGTGCGTGATCAGAACCCCTTTTGGCTGGCCGGTGGATCCTGAAGTGTAAATGACATAAGCCACGTGATCGGCGCGCGCCAGCCGGGCCGGATTCTTTTCCTTTTCAGGACTGCCGCTGTCGGCCATTTCATCCGGGCAAAAAACTTGTGCTTTGGTCGCAGGCAAATTCGCGAGCAGTGCTCTTTGGGCAAGCAGCACGGGCGCGCGCGTGTCCTCGATCATGAAGGCCAGCCGATCGGGCGGGTACGCCGGATCGAGCGGCACGCACGCCCCGCCGGCTTTCAAAACGCCAAGCAGCGCCACGATCAATTCCGTCGATCGCTCCATGCAAATGCCGACGAAAGTGTCCGATCCCACTCCGGCGGCGCGCAACTGATGCGCCAGGCGATTGGCTTTCCGATTGAGCTGGCGATAGGTGAGCGGTTCTTCGAGCGGCGTGTTTCCGGGCCGGGCGAGCACCAGAGCGACGGCTTCTGGCGTTCGCTCGACTTGCGTTTCGAACAACTGTTGCAGGGTGAGCCCCGGTTGATGCTCGAATCCGGTTTCATTCCAATCGACAAGCAATTGCTGGCGCTCCGGCAACGTGAGCATCTCGAGTCGGCAAACCATCGCCTCCGGATGCATCGCCATATGTTTTAACAGCGAAAAAAGATGACCGGTCATGCGGCGGATAACCTGGGTCCGGAATTTCCATCTCGAATACGAGAGGACCAGCGTTCCTTTTCGCCCCGGGCCAAAGCGCACCTCCAAAGAGCGCGCCGATGGCTCGCGATCTTGTTCGGAGGAGAAGTCCAGCACCGATTCCAAATCGGAATCGACGGCAGGAACTCGCGATTCCTGATGGAGGAGGGCGAGAGAATCCTGACGCAAACGCAGGTGAATTCTTTCGATCGTTTGCAACGCGGGCAGGACTGTCGCTTGTGTTGCAATCGTCAGCGAAATGGGAGAGACGCAGTCCTTTTGTGGCAAAGACTCGGGCGCGTTGAAGCGGACTCCGAAAACCACCTTTTCTTCGGCAGTGTAGCGATGCAACAGCCAACCCCAGGCAGCAATGAACAACGTTTCCAGGCTTAATTGATGGGATTGAGCAAAGCTTTTGAGCGCGCTGAGCAGTTTCGGAGGATAGGGCGCTTCCTCGAGGGCATATTCCTCATCCGATGTTTCGCCGCTGCGTTCCCACCAGGAAGTGCTTGGCCCAATCCGTAATCGCGTCGCACCGGACGCCTCGCGACCGTGCTGCGCCGCCTCGACTCCTGCCGGAACCCAGTCGCGCAATCGGTAACCGACGCGGCCAAAAGCCACGCGAAATCCGAGCCGCTCATAAAACCGCTCCGTTTTGCTGCCCGCGTCCACTTGCAGAAAGAGATGGCGATGCCCCTGGTTTTTCGATCGATCGAGGACATGCTTCATCAAGACACCGGCATAACCGCGCCGGCGCACCTGAGGCAAAGTTCCGACATTGTAAATGCAAGCGTCCGCTTTCGTCTGAACAAGGGTGGCGATGCAGACCGGGAGATGATCCGAGTAGCCGACGAAATGTAGAGTGCCTTCGCCTCCGGGCAAGCCAGGGCGTTGCTGGCGCAAGGCGTCCGCGTAACCTGCATCTTTGATTTGGTAGGCCTGGTTGAATACATGGATAAAGTCTTCCATCTCCTGCGCCGAGCAGACGGGGACAATCTTTAATTCCGAAGGAGATTCCGTGATCGAGTGCTCCGGCGTGATCTCGGAAGCGGGTTGATAAAACATCCAGGCCTCGCGATCAACCGGCTCAAATCCCGCCGATCGCAAAGCCTCCGCCAGCGGCGGCGCACTGTTGTCGAGCACATAAACGAATGGGCGCCGTTCGTGACGCGCGTGCAAATGGCGGCTTTCCTGAAGAAACCGCGCGAAGTCATTGACGCTTTCACCGAGCCATGCGGAATGATTCCACATCGGCGCCGAAGCCTGCGTCGAAATGACCGTGCAACCGCCCTGAAATTCGTGGCATTCGGAGATGAACTTTCCGAGCTGCATCTGGTAATGGCTTCGAATGGCATCGCCCGGATCTGCAGTTTCATACACGCGCAAAGGAGCGTCCGCCCTGTTCGAGCCGCTTGCCAATGCCACCTCGGGCCCAGCCTGTTGCATGGAGGGTTCAGCCATAGATCTCGAGCATTGCAACCGCGGATTTCATCACCGGAACAGGACCGAGCCGAAATGCTGTGGCATCCAAATCACGCTGGAGCGGGAGCATTGCCCGCAGCATTCCTTTGCAGGATCTGCTGCAAGGACGGGGATGTGGCCAGCGATTCGGTGATCGGCGATTCCGAGATTTTGCTTTGCATGGTTTTCAGAAAAACAAAAGTGCCGTCGTGCTCGCGCGCCACGTGGAAGCCACGATGAATCAGACGCGCGATGAGGTTGTACATGGTGGAGGGCCCGAGCACCTTGGGATGCAGTTCGATGATGATTTTATTGATGTTCTCGGGCAATTGCTCGAAAGCAATGAATTGTTCGGCCCCTTCGATGTCGATGAGGAGCGCGTTGACGGGACAGCGAATAGTTTGCAGAAGCGTGGCAAGGGTGGCGGCCGGAACGGTCATGGTTTTTCGACCGTGTTCGCTCCGCCCTGGCACGATGGAATGATCCCAGAAATCCCCTTCGATTTCGAGATCGACCTGGCCGTCTTTTGGGGCGAGCGCCACGTGGGTCACGGCCGGCACCAAGCCATTCAGTGCGAAATTGCGTTTTAAAATTTCAACCGTCCGCGGGTTGGCTTCACAAATGAAATAATTGC
>JBFMDG010000673.1:0-4342 GCA_040754135.1 Verrucomicrobiota bacterium | reverse complement strand
CGTAAAGCTGTTCGAGCCGCGCTCGCGTGTTCGAGAGCCCGACGCCCTCTTCGGGCGATTTCCCGGAGAGCAATCCGCGCCCATTGTCCCGCACTTCGAGCAAGAGCCACTCATTCTTTTTGTGAATGCGCAATTCGATCCGCCCCGGTTTCGATTGCGGCTCGATGCCATGCCGGATGGCGTTCTCGATGAGCGGTTGCAAAACTAGATTCGGCACGCGCGCCGGCAACGTCTGAGGATCCACTTCACTTTGAAACGTTAACCGGCTGCCAAAACGGGTCTTCTCGATTTCCAGATAGCGTTCCAGAAAATCGAGTTCCTGGCGGAGGGAAACTTCATGCGCTTCCGTGCTTTCCAGCGCATAGCGAAGCAACTCGCTCAAGCGCGCAATCATCCGGTCGGCCGATTCGATATCCTTGCGCATGAGAGCGGCGATCGCATGCAGGGTGTTGAAAAGAAAATGGGGATTGAGCTGCATTTGCAACGCTTGCAATCGGGCTTGGGCGAGCCGGATTTCGAGTTCCGAAGCGCGCAACTCGCGTTCCTGCAACTTGCGGTAATACTCGAAGGCGTGGCTGACGCTGACAATCGCCCAATAAATGAGCAGATTGAAAAAGAAAGTGGCCACGAGCGCATGCTGAAAGGCTTCCACGAACGAGACGGGCCGAGCCGTTGGATTGCTTTGAAACTGTTCCACCGCGGCGCGCAACACCATCCAAAGGAATGAAAATCCTGCGCTTGCGATCAAATGGACACCCAGATGCCGGCGCCAACCGTTTCCTTCGATTGGAAATCGCCGGCCCAACCACCAGGTCGGAAGGGAAAGCAGCGCAAAGATGTACCATGCCGCCAGCGAACTGGTGGCGGCAAATCTCCACGACACCGGATTGCCGACCTTGGATTGAGTGAGGTAAAGCTGGCCGGCGAACGATAATCCGAGCAGGGTCCAAAAGCCCAGGAACAATCCCCAGCGCAGCCAGGGATTGCGAATGGTTGGGCTTCCGCTCATCCCGGGAAAATAAAGGATTCGGCTTTTATTGCCCACATTAAATGCTAAATAGTTGGCATGCCGAACACCCAGCAAACCAAACCCGATTCCGGGGGCGCATCGCCGCGTCCGGATTCCGAGCAAGGTTTCCAGAGGTCTCGGTCGGCCCGTCCAATGTCCAGTCTAATATGGGGCATTGTGGCTGTCGCAGCGCTCATTCTTCTGGCCACACTGCTCAAGCTGAACAAGAACCCTGCCCTGCAAAATCCTCCGATGCATGGCACACGACCTCCACTCGGGACGCTCGCAGAAATACCCTCCGCCGAATTCAAAAACATCACCGCCGAAGCTGGCATTCACTTCGTGCACCAAAATGGCGCTGTGGGAGAGAAACTGCTTCCCGAAACGATGGGCGGCGGTTGCGCGTTCCTGGATTTTGATAATGACGGCGACCAGGATTTGCTGTTTGTGAATTCCTGCTTTTGGCCCGATCGAGCTCCGGCCGGCAAAGCGGCGCCTCTTCCAGCGCTTTATGAAAATGATGGCCGGGGCCATTTTAAAGATGTCACTGCGGGTTCAGGACTCGAAGTCAGTTTCTACGCCATGGGCGTGGCGGCGGGCGATTATGACAACGATGGGCGCGTCGATATTTTCCTGAGCGGCGTTGGAGATCGCCGCTTGTTTCACAACGATGGGAACGGCAAATTTCGCGATGTGACTCAAACGGCAGGCGTCGGCGCGGGGCCGGAGGATTGGAGCACGAGTTGCGCGTGGTTGGATTACGACCGGGATGGCGACCTCGACCTGTTCCTTTGCCAATACGTCCGCTGGTCGCGCCAGGTTGATTTGGAAGTGAATTATCAACTGCCTGGAATCGGACGCGCCTATGGGCCGCCTTTGAATTTCACCGGATCCCATCCCGTGCTCTACAAGAATAATGGGAGCGGCCAATTCACCGATGTCTCTCGCGCCAGTGGAATTCAAATCCACAAACCCGGCACAGATCTGCCATTGGCCAAATCCCTTGGCGTTGCGCCGGTGGATCTCGATGGCGATGGCTGGATCGACCTCATCGTGGCCAATGATACCGTGCAGAATTTTGTTTTCTTAAATCAACGCGACGGCACGTTCCGCGAAACAGGCGCGCGATTCGGCCTCGCCTATGACAATTACGGCGGCGTCCGCGGCGCCATGGGTATTGATTCCTGCCGTCTGCTGGACGATTCGAGCCTCGCGGTCGCGATTGGAAATTTCGCCAACGAAATGACGGCGTTGTACCTCGCACAGAAAGATGCCAAGACGGAGAAGGATTTGTTTTCTGACGAAGCCATCAACCAGGGCATCGGCGCGGCCAGCCGCGATTTTCTGACGTTTGGGGTTTTCTTTTTCGATTTCGATCTGGATGGCTGGCTCGATCTCTTGACCGCCAATGGTCATATCGAAGAAAGCATCGCGCACATCCGGCCGAATCAAAAATACCGGCAATCCGCGCAGCTGTTCTGGAACAGTCGGGGGAGCCGTAGAGGCAAGGGATTCACCCTGGTCCCGCCGGAGAAATGCGGCGCGGAGCTTCTTGAACCGATCGTCGGACGCGGCTCGGCATTTGCCGATATCGATGGCGATGGAGATCTCGATATCGTTCTCACGCAAATCGGCGGCCCGCCCATGTTGCTCCGCAACGGGCAAAAATTGAATCATCATTGGCTGCGTTTGAAACTTGTCGGCACACAGAGTAATCGCGATGCGATCGGCGCCTGGGTCACGGTTCGCTCGGGCGGGCGCAGCATTGCCCGGCAGGTCATGCCCACGCGAGGGTACCTCTCGCAATCCGAACTCCCCGTCACGATTGGGCTCGGTAATGCGAGCGACGTTGCCGAGGTGTTGGTTCAATGGCCGGATGGGACGACTCAACGCGTCGAGTCGGTTCCTCTTGATCAATTAAACCGCATTGAACAGCCGCGCTGAAGCTGGGCGCAAATCCTAGGTCAGGCGTCCCGACTGTCATGTGGGTCTTGGACGCGCGGCTGCGTCGGCAAATCAGGCGGCGCAGGAACAAGCCCGAACGTTTTGGAATCGCGGACGAGCGGCGGCTTGCAAAGCCGCGTTTCGGCGTGGAGCGCACGCATTTCCGCGAAGTTATAGCCGGGACAGGAGCAATTCCTTTTGAAAGAGAAGTTCTTTCGGAAGCGTGGCGTGCAGTTTAATGAAGAGTTCCTCTTGCGAAACCACTTCCTGTTTCCACTCGTCGGGGTTGATGCGCATGACACTCCTGAATTGATCAGGACCGAAGCCGTTCATCCC
The DNA here is from genome assembly GCA_040754135.1 of Verrucomicrobiota bacterium. Classification (GTDB taxonomy): domain Bacteria; phylum Verrucomicrobiota; class Verrucomicrobiia; order Limisphaerales; family SIBE01; genus JBFMDG01. The sequence goes on along the minus strand of JBFMDG010000673.1, from coordinate 1,053 downwards.
GCTCAAGTCAAAATCATCCACGCGCGGAATCCAGCCGAGTTGCGATTCCTGCGCGCCGACGCGCCCGTGGCAGCGGTCCACGATCCATTTGAGCACGCGCATGTTTTCACTGAAGCCGGGCCAGAGGAGTTTGCCCGACTCATCTTTGCGGAACCAATTGACCTGAAAAATGCGCGGAGGATGGGAAATGTGTTTCCGCATCATGAGCCAATGACGGAAGTAATCGCCCATGTCGTAACCGCAAAATGGAAGCATGGCCATCGGATCGCGACGCAGTTGGCCTTTGCCACCCACGGCGGCGGCGGTCATTTCCGAACCCATGGTGGCGCCGACATAAACTCCGTGCCCCCAGTCAAACGCTTCGAAAACCAGTGGCAGCGTGGTCGCGCGCCGGCCTCCAAAAATGATGGCGCTGATGGGCACGCCCGCCGGGTCATCGGCCTCGACGGCCATGGCGGGGTTGTTGGTCATGGGTGAAGTAAAGCGGCTGTTGGGATGCGCCGCTTTTTCGTTCGATTCCGGTGTCCATTTTTGCCCGCGCCAGTCGAGGCATTCGGTGGGCACCGGGCCGTCTTTGCCTTCCCACCACACGTCACCATCCGGAAGCAACGCCACGTTTGTGTAGATTGTGTCGCGGGAAATAATTTTGACCGCGTTCGGATTGGATTTCCTGCTTGTGCCGGGAATCACGCCAAAGTAACCGGCTTCGGGATTGATGGCGTAAAGCCTGCCATCGGCTCCGGGCTTCATCCAGGCGATGTCGTCGCCGACCGTCCAGATTTTCCAGCCCTGGAAATGCGCCGGGGGAACGAGCATGGCAAAATTGGTTTTGCCGCAAGCGCTGGGGAATGCGCCGGCGACAAATGTCTTTTCCCCATTGGGAGCTTCCACGCCCAGGATCAACATGTGTTCGGCCATCCAGCCTTCATTGCGGCCGAGGACGGAACCAATGCGCAGGGCCAGACATTTTTTTCCGAGAAGCACATTTCCGCCATACGCAGAACCGACGGAGAGAATCGTGTTATCCTGCGGAAAATGGCAGATGAACCGGCG
>JBFMDG010000672.1:0-4342 GCA_040754135.1 Verrucomicrobiota bacterium | reverse complement strand
AGATAAACATGGTCGTAAGTGTGATTCCCAATGGGATGACCGGCCAGCACCAGTTCCTTGAGCCAATCCACGTTTTCCTGTTCGAACACACGACCGACCACAAAAAAGTGGATCACGCCGCCTCGCGCTTTGACACGGCGCGCGGCTTCCAGGGCATAGCGCTTGGTTTCATCGTTGAGGTTGCCCTTCTCATAATCCCAATGCAGATCTTCCCAACGCGGAAAATTGCGCGCCATTTCGAGATCGAACGTGATTGCGATCTGAGCCTTTGGCGGCGTGGACGGCGCGCGTGGCGCGGCCATTAACCTTGGCGAAAAAGCCGCCGCACCCAACAACGCGATCGAACTTTGGCCGAGGAATTGCCGGCGCGAAAGCGCCATGCCGCTGCTTTTAGAAAGCGCTCGCCTCTGTGGTTTCATTGCTTCAAAAGTTCGGGCTCACTTTTCGTTCTTTGGATCGGGCCGATATTCAATCCACGAAATCTGCGTGACGAGTTGGTTCAACGCCGCAAAGGCCAGATGCGCGCTGGTTGCAAAACGCGGTGTGTCATGCGCGGGAAAAGTCGCAAGCGTCGCATCGCCCACAAGGAAAACATTGAAATCTTTCGACAAGTTTTCGTAACCGGCGCAGGTGCGCGCGTAGCACATGTCGGTGGCGTAACCCGTGAGCAAAACGTGCCGCACGCCCTCGCGTTTGAGAAAATCCCGCAGCATCGGATAACCATCGTCGTCGTAAATCACCACGTCCTCGGGGAACAGTTCGATGGCGTCCACGACCGGGATGGGCAATTTCCAAAAGCCGGATCCGTTGTAACGATCGCCGGCATCGAGTCCGGGAAATTGTTTGAAGTAATCGGCCACTGGAGTTTCGCTGCTGAGGCGCAGAGTGGCCGGCAACGGCTCGCCTTGATAGGAAAAACCATTCAATTTCGCGGCCAACTCCTTGCGGCCTTGCGCCTGTTCCTCAGTGGTAGGCCGGCTGCGGATCGAGCGGTAAAGTTTCTTTCGAATCGGATCTTCGCCGCCCGGTTCGGAATAGAGAATCAGTTTAACTTTCCCGCGCAGTTGTTTCAGAAACGGATTGATCACCGCTTTGGTGTGTTCATATGCGAGCGCATTTTTGCGAGGCGTACAAAAATCCGCCACCCCCGCCGGCTGCGGTGTGCGCCAGCCGTGACGATCGTCGATCCCCCAGGGATGCACCACGATTAAAGCGGTCTGGCCTGCGCGCAAGCGGTTCGGCATTTCAATAATGCCGCGCGCGTTGTAGCTGAAACGCCAGGCGCGCACATGCAGATCGGCGCCGGGATCTTCCACGAGCACGGGCGCTTCAAATCGATTGGTCTCGCGTATCGGCTCGACCCACACCTGATGATCCCCGAGCAGCGGTTTAGGATTGGCAATGCGCACCAACCGGTTTTCATAGGTTCGCATCGATGGATTTTCAGCGCCGCAAAGCAACAGCCCGGCATCCATCGCGGCCAACAAGGCCATCCACCGGAGACAAAGGACGATTCGAATCATAAGCGTGAGCTAAGGTTTCAGTGCGTTTGGGCTTTCCAGGTAACGGAACAAATCGCGCAACTCCTGCGGTTTCAAATCACGAAGCAATCCTTCCGGCATGAGCGACAACTCCGATTCCCGCATGGTTTTGATCTCCGCTTGTGAGAACTCGAAGCGCTGGCCGCCGGACGTCACCAATGTGAGCCGATGCCCATCGGTTGCGTCGAGAAGACCGCTGAGAGACCGGCCATCGCGAGTCTCGATATCATAGCTCGAAAATTCCCGCCGGATCACCGCGCTGGGATCGACCAGGCTGGCCAGCAGAAATTCGCGGTCGGCGCGGTTCGCATGCGTCAGATCAGGTCCAACAGCCGAGCCTTCTCCGTGCAAGACATGGCAGGAAGCGCAGAGTTTGCTGAAGAGCGCGTGTCCGCGCGCGGCATCGCCAGAGCCTGCTCGCAAATCATTATTCAACCGGCGCATTTCCGCGAGTTGCTCCTCGGCTGTGCCGCGGCGAATCGTTCCCCAATGTTTGCGCACGAGCTGGTCCAGCTCGCTGTCTTCGTGCAACGCGACCACTCGCAGTTGATCGAGCGGAACAATTCGAGCCGGCAATGAACCGCGATTCACCGCGTTCAACACCGCTCTCGCCCAATCCTTTCGGCTGAGCAAAACGCTGAAACAACGCTCCTGCAGCGGCGCGGAAAACGCCGCGCAGCCCTCGATCAGGCGATCGGCGATTTCGGCCTGGCTGAAGAAACGCAAGCCATTGAGCGTAGCCATGCGCACTGACACTGAGCGGTCATTCATCGCCAGCTCGATGAGAAAATCAGCGGCTGAATCATCGCCAAATTCCGCGAGGCATTCGACCATCGCCATGCGAACCGCCTCCGGCGCAGCGTTGTCACCGGCCAATGCTCGCGCGCGTCGCAGCCCATCTGAGCGGCCCATGCGGCAGGCCAGTCGAATCAAAACCACATTGGATGATCCCGCGGTCCAGCTCGCTTCAAATTGCTCCGCCAAAGCCAAAGTGAATTGTTCAACCGGCCGCCTTCGATCCATTGGCGTCGGGGGGAGCGCCGGTGCGGCTGCTTTGGCGAACAGTCCGCCATCACCAAATCCAACACTCCCTTGCGGCCGATCGCGAAGGCCCGTTTCAATGGCAGCCCAAAGCCGCGCTTGATCAGGACGCTCCGTGGCCGCGATCACCGCCGCGCAGGCGTTGTAAGTGGATTCCATTCCTTGCGCGCTCCAGCGCCGCAGCAAACTTTCGAGAATCACTTCGCGCGCGAGCCTCGGCAGTCGATCCGGCGGCTTCGAAAAAAACGCGGTCAATTCCGTGAGCCCCTCAATGGCATGCCGTTCGATCGCCCACCAAAGCAACAGGGGCAATTGAGGATCAACAGCATCCGCCTCGCGCCGCACCAACTCAAACGCCATCGACAGCGCTGTCGAAGTGGCCAGCCGCGCCGCACTGCAAGCCAGTTGCGCCCGCACACGAACGTCCGATTCCGTCGCGGCGAGCTCAATCAACCGCTGCGCGATGAATTCCGATGCGTTACGTTCATCGCCAAGCAATCGGACGGTCCAGCACCGCACCATCGGGAATCGATGGTTCAGTGCGCGTGCCGCGAAAGCGTCCGAAAATCCACCGCTAATGTAGAGCGCCCAAAGCGCCTCCAGCGCCGATGGTTCAGTCTCGCTTTGCATGACCATCGTGCGCAACGGAAGGATCACTTCCGGATCTCGCCGCTCCGCCAGCACGCGCCGCGTTTCACGCACCATCCAGGGATTCGAGTTGCCGAGCAGGGTCAGGAGTTCCGTGCTGAGCCGCCGATGCAGCTCAGGAGGCGGCACGAATTTGCTGCCGCGAACAGCAATGCGATAAATGCGCCCGTTGCTCCGATCCCACGCCGCGTCGGGATCAGGATGCGCGGTCCGTTGATCGTGCCAGTCGGCGACATAAAGCGCATTGTCAGGTCCGAGCGCCAGATCACTCGGCGCGAACCAGGTATCATTCGCGCGCAGCAGTTCGCCGCCATGACTTGAAGAAAAGGTCGAGCTCGAACGAAACAAGCGGTGCCATTGAACGGAGTGTCCGAGCAGATCGCCGGCGATATGCATTCCTGAAAAGCGGGCCGGCAAATTCGTTCCGCGATAAATCAGGCCGCCCACCGTGACATGGCCGCCTGAAAAATTCGTGTGAGGCACATGCTCAAAAAAACCGAAGGCGTACGGATTGTGCAGCGCGCCATGTTTGCCGAAACTTTTCCAGTAATAAGCGCCTTGCCGCGCATGCAACATCCGGTATGGCCCAACGTTGGTGCTGTAAATCAGTTCGCCTTCCGCATCGAAATCCAAACCCCACGAATTGCCGCCGCCTTCGCAAAACAATTCAAATGCGTGCGTCAAAGGATGGTACCTCCAGACGCCCTGCTGAAATTCAATGCCGCTAACGTGGGAAGTGACCGTGCTTCCTTGACATCCGTAGAGCCAGCCATCCGGGCCGAACGTGAGCGAGTTGGCTACGGAATGGGCATCTTGCATTCCGAATCCCTCGAGGCAAACCGCCGGATCCGCATCGGGAATGTCGTCCCGATTGCGATCGGGATAGAACAACAGATAAGGCGCCTGAAGAACGAACACACCGCCATGACCAAAGGCAAAACCGCTCCCCAAATTCAATCCGGCCACGAAATCCCTGGCGCGATCCATTTCGCCATCGCCATCGATATCTTCGAGGATGGTGAGGCGATCGGCGCCTCGCGGGCCACGTGGGGGCGGTTCCGGAATTCGATCGTAAGTAGTGCGCGACCAACGATCGACCTTGCTGCGTTTCA
>JBFMDG010000671.1:0-4356 GCA_040754135.1 Verrucomicrobiota bacterium | reverse complement strand
CGCCGCGGCTCTTGAATCGAGAGCGCGGTTGATTTGCTTTTGCGGAACCGATTTGCTGGCCAAAAAATTCTTCCAGACCGCGTGATCCAAAGGCAGATGGGTAACCCCGCGGGCGCGCAGCCCATTCAGGTGCTCGATGGTGACGTTCAATAATTCCTGGTAGACCGATGACATGGCGAGGCAGTTTAGAACTGAACCCGGCAACTGCACGAAAAAATTTGCGTTGATTCATTGCGTGCGTTGCGGCGAGCGCGCCGTGAGCACATGCGGATGCGTACGGCGGATGCGCTGGAAAAATCGCTGGCTTTTCATACGTAAACGTATAAATTCGCCCCCAGCTTTGTTTTTTACTTTGTGCTCATGAATACTGTGCCGCATCTGCCCGCGCTCCGCCGCGGCCAGGCTTACTCCAGCCTCGACCAACTTAAACTCGTCGATCATCGCTCCACCCAGCCCCTCGCCCTCATCAGCCAGGTCAATGCCGGCATCATCCGCCGTGACCTCGCCCGCCTGCACCAGTCGCGCGCCGCGCTCAAACGATTCTCGACCGCTCAACTCCTCGAAATCTGCCGCCGGGCCGGCGATTTGTTTCTCAATGGCACCTTGCCGCTCGGAGATCAAGGCCACACCCAATCCCCGCAGCAATATATCGATTCGCTCTCGCGCACCAGCGGTCTGCCCCACGTCATGATCCGGCGGAACATGGCCAAAATTCATCAGGCGCTCACGCACATGGCCACCGTTCTCAACGGACTCACGCGCGGCCTCGATCTCTCGATCCTCGACACCGGCTTTGGCGAACAGTTCGGCGCCCGCCTCAGTTTTTATCCCGCGACCGATGGCCTTGGATTGGTGATGCCGAGCAATTCACCCGCGGTCAATTCGCTCTGGCTTCCGGCCATTCCATTGAAAATTCCGGTCGTGCTCAAACCGGGACGCGAAGAACCGTGGACACCCTTTCGTTTGATTCAGGCTTTTGTTGCGGCTGGTTGTCCCGCGGAAGCGTTTGGCTTTTACCCGACCGACCACGAAGGGGCCTCGGAAATTCTGCGATTGAGCGGCCGCGCGTTGATTTTCGGCGACAAGAGCACCACGCTCCGATATGCGAACAACCCGGCCATCCAGATTCACGGACCGGGCTTCAGCAAAATCCTGATCGGTGAAGACCAGATTGAACGCTGGCCGGATTTTCTGGATTTGATTGCGTCTGCCATCAGTGACAATGGCGGGCGCAGTTGCATCAATGCTTCAGCCGTGGTGGTGCCGAAATACGCGGCTGAAATCGCGGAGGCGTTGGGACAACGGCTCGGCCCGATTGAGCCGCTGCCGGCCGCGGATGAGAACGCGAAGTTGGCGGGGTTCGCGAACCCGAAGATGGCCGAGTTCATCGACAGTACGATTGAAGAAGGGTTGACGACCGCCGGCGCGGTGGACATGACAGCGAAGTACCGCCATGGCCCGCGCAAAGTGGAATTTGAAGGCGGAATTTATTTGCGACCGACGATTGTGTGGTGTGATTCATTTGCGCATCCGCTGGCCAATCGCGAGTTTCTCTGTCCTTACGCCAGTGTGGTGCAGGTGCCGCAGACCGAAATGCTCAAGCAGATTGGTCCTTCCCTGGCCGTGAGCGCGATCACCAAAGACGCGGCCTGGATCGAGCAGCTTCTCGAATTTCCACACATCGAGCGCCTGAACATCGGCCCGATCTCGACGATGCAGGTTTCCTGGGACCAACCGCACGAGGGGAACATGTTCGAGTTTCTCTACAAACGTCGCAGCATCGAGCGGGTGCAGTGAGCCCGGGAAAGGAGATTAATGTTGGCCAATGGGAGCTTGCATTGGAGATCGAGCGAGTTCTGCTTTCAGACGCAATTTCCTGTAACTGAAGGCTTGAACAAGCGGTCGTTGTCAGCAGTCTGTAGAGGCACATGCAATCCGAGTTTTCCGTCAGTCAGACCGATTTGGCCTCGTTCGATCATCAGCCGCGCACGCGATTAATCTTCGGCGCCAAAACGGTCGAACGCGTCGGTGAACTTGCCCTTGACCTTGGCGCGCGGCGCGTCCTTCTCGTCACCGATGCCGGCATTGTCAACGCCGGCCACGCCCAACGCGTCGAGCATATTCTTCAAGCCTCCGGACTGGGCGTCGTCACCTTCGATGAAGCGATCGAGAACCCGACGACGCGGTGTGTGGACCGATGCCTTGCCGTCGCTCGCGAAGCTGGAATCGATGTCATTGTCGGGCTAGGGGGCGGCAGTTCCATGGACACGGCAAAGGGCTGCAATTTTCTCCTGACCAACGGCGGGCGCATGCACGATTACTGGGGCGTTGGCAAAGCCAAAAAACCGATGCTGCCATTGATTGCCATTCCGACCACAGCCGGGACAGGGAGCGAAGTGCAATCCGCCGCCCTCATCGCCGATGAGCACACCCACCAGAAAATGGCCTGTCTCGATCCCAAAGCCGCGGCCAGGATCGCAATTCTCGATCCCGTGCTGACCATTTCGCAACCGCCGCGCGTCACGGCTTGCACGGGCATCGATGCCATTGCGCACGCCGTGGAAAGCGCGGTGACAAAAAAGCGCAACCCGCTCTCGTCGATGTACGCGCATGAAGCATTCAAACTTCTTGTGCCGGCATTTCCCCGCGTGTGGCGCGATCCACTCGATCTGGATGCGCGCGGACGGATGTTGCTTGGCGCTGCCTTGGCCGGAATGGCCATAGAAAACAGCATGCTCGGCGCGGCACACTCAGCCGCAAATCCTTTGACCGCGCACTACGACATCATCCATGGGCAAGCCGTCGGTCTGATGCTGCCGCATGTCGTCCGCTTCAATGCCAAAGAAGCTTCGGCGCGGCGCGCTTATGCCGAGCTCGCTTCCGCACCTGAGATTGCTTGTGTGAGTGACGGTCTCGAACCGGCCGTGGACGCTTTAGTGGCGCGCTTGGAATCACTCATCAACCTCGCGCAAATGCCGCGTTCCCTGGCCGAATGCGGAGTGAAAGCGTCGATGATTTCCACACTTGCGGAGGAGGCGGCGAAGCAATGGACGGCAAATTTCAATCCACGCCCTGTCGGCGTGTCAGATTTCGTGAGTCTTTACAAAGCGGCTTTCGAACCGCGCGGCCATGGAGATGGCGCGGAGGAATGCTGACAAGTGAACTGCAATAAAGCTGAGGTCGGGGTGCCGCGCACTGGGCTTTTGGATTGGCGCGCCGACCGAACTTTCGATAGGCCGCTGCTTTCAACCCAGATCGACATCGCCGCACAAGTGCACTTCGAGGCCGAGTTCGGCGAGAGCCGCGGCTTTGATACGGCAGGCGCGATGGGCTTGCTTTTCGTTGGGCGCGTAAACCACCTGGATATGATTGGATTTGTGACGCGCCATCATTTGGTCACGCGTGATCCCATTCAACACCGCATGCATGATTGGCCATTGCGGCGTTGTTTCGCGCCAGCGCCGCTCCGTCTCCTCGATCGGCAGCTCGACAACGCGCGCCACGCCAAGATCGCAATGCAATCGGCCATCCATAATGAACACGCGGCTCCAAACGATATGGCCCGGTTTTGAAATGCCTTTTACCGTCCCGCCGCCAAGCCGAAAGTACATGGGCGGCTGCCGTTCGCTGCGCGCTCCTTTCCACCCGCCGATAAAATGCGCGGGCGGCGCCGCGCCGGAAATCAGAAAAACCCAGACGTAATCGTCCACGCCATTGCCACGGTAATGCTGGCCCCAACGCAAATCGTGGAGCGTGTTCTCCGGTGCAAAACGCAAGGAACGCCACAGCCGGTAAGTGACCAGGCTGTCGAGTCCGGCGCATTCATCCACTTCATTGAAATGCGGCACCGCTTCGCCTTGAAAAAGTACCCGGCCCGATCTCGGACAACGCACCGGCGGCCGATCGGCATTGTTCAAAAGGCCTTCGACGAGATCGCTGGCGGGCGTGAGATCTTTCAATCCCTGTTGATATTGAATCCCGATGGTGTGGCAGCCGAACTCATCGGCGAGGCGCACGGCGGCCACGTACATTTTGCATTGTTGCAGCACCTGGTTTTCAGTCAGTTCCGTCGCTTCATCGGCGCCGAGTTGAAATTGCATGCCTTTGCGTTTCAGCCAGGCGTAGGTTTCCTGCGCATCGGCATCACTGACCTGTTGCATGGCGGCAAACAATGTGGATTGGCTGAGCCGCTCTTTGAACAGTCCGGTCGGATTCAACAATTCATCGGGAATAATGGCGTTGTGCATGCCCATGCATCCTTCGTCAAAAACACCCATGATCGCTTTCTCGGCCTTGAATGCGCGCGCAAAGCGCCGGCCGAACTGGTCATCGGCAGCAGAGATTTTCAACAAAGCC
>JBFMDG010000670.1:0-4356 GCA_040754135.1 Verrucomicrobiota bacterium | reverse complement strand
CGCGGGCGGCTCTGTTCCGGCAGAGCCTGCCAGCCTGATTAACTTTGTAATGCAAAGTGAGTGACAATCCACAAAGGAATCTGTTCAACAAAAACCGCCTTAATCATCACTGAAGCGATGGATGGCCGTGAGGAATTACCAATTGGTTCAAAGAAAATAGAACCAAACGCGAGCGCTGCTAGGGTCTGGGTGCACACCAACTTTGTTACGCAAAGCTGTGAACAATGGTGATCCGGAAGACACCTCGAATGCCAGCGCTCGTGCTTTTTATGAGGCGAAGCCCCGTCAGTCGAAGCTCAAGGCAGCGGGGGAATGGCGGCGCGATTTGACGAACGGAACGCGGCATGGTCCCGGTCGGCATTGGAAATCAAGTAGGCCAGCAGATCGAGCACTTGCGGCGAGGTCAGAGTATTGATTATGCCGCTGGGCATGTTCGAAATTTGGGAGAATTCCCGGCGCAGAATCTCCGATTTGCGGATCGGCACGGCCTCTTCGGTTGCGGCCATGGGCCGAAAGAACACCGTCTTCTCGTCTTCGCGCTCGACTCGGCCGCTGAGGACGTCCCCCGATTTAGTTTCGATTTCCGTCATGGCATAGCCGTCGGCGATGACTTTCGAAGGGAGGACCAATGATTCCAAAAGGTCGCGTGGAGAAAGGCGGCGGGCGATGCCAGCCAAATCCGGGCCCACCGTTCCGCCCTCGCCGGCGAAGCGATGGCATTGGCTGCAGCCGGTTTGGCGGAAAGCGGATTGGCCCGATTCGAATGAACGGCCCGATTCAAGTTGGGGCAGAGCGGGAAGCAAATCTTCCAGGGTCCAATCGCGGACGAACTGTTGCTCGGGTTTCATGTCGCGAATCCAATCGTGAAAAAGAGCGACGGCCACCGTATCGACAGTGGCGGTGACGAGCGGCGGCATTTGTCCTCGGCCGCGGCGAGAAATGCGTTGCAGGAGAATCGAGCGCTCGGGATCGCCGGGAGACACGAGCATGGCATTTTCGATTCCGAAACTGTCATGTTGCGGGCGGGCGCCGATCAAGTTCATGCGCTCGGGCCTGGTGTTGAATCCTAATTCCATTTTGGAATTGCCGCCCCCGGCCTCGACGTGGCAGACGGAACAGTTCACATGCAAATAGGAGCGGGCTCGCGCCTCGATCGGCGCGCTTGAATCATAAGGATCGACCAGGCGTCTGGCTTCAGGGCCGGGCAAATTTCCGGTGAAAACTTCGATGTGTTTCAAGGTGCGAAGCTGTTGGTCGCGCACGGCGCCGTAATCGTGCGTTTTGTTCAGTTGAAGTTCGCTGACGCCCAAAACGAAATTGGCAGCGCGGCTGTGGCAAGTCATGCATTCGCTGCGACTTGGGAAACGCCAGATCTGCCGGCGCAGGCCGCTGGGATGCGACGCGTCTTTCACGGTGAATTCCTGTTCCGCACCTCGGGCCGCCACCAGCAGCGCGTCGGTCTGCCGCTCATTCCAGCGATAGGAATAACCCGCCCATTGACCTTGCTGCCGAAGCAACACGCGCGTCTCGACCCGCTGGCGCGAAGCCGGGTTGCCCGGCTCGCGTTCGAGCGCGAGCGTTTGCACGAAGACCGTTCCATTCGAGAAATTTCCGATGCGGCTGTCCTGCGGCAAAGCCATGAAACGCTCCGCAAAGGCGCCGTCCGACCAGCCGGGCGCATTGACCGAATAGGGGATCAGAGCGGGCTGCACTTTGTGATCGTGTGTGGAAAGAAACAATCCGGTCTGACTCAGGCGCGTCGGGAATTTTGATTTTGATTTCTGGCGCGGAGCGCGGGTCAGCCGGTAAATGCTCCCGCCGTGATCGACAATCAAAAGATGCCCCTGATGATCGACAGCGAAGCCAGCAATTTGCAGTTCCGTGCTGGCCAATTCGCGATGCCAGGTGACGCGCGTGCCATCGTGACGAGCGCCCCAGATTTTCCCTGTCGAGTAATCTCCGTAAACATACACGCCGTTGAGTTCGTCGAAGACATCGCCGTAATAGACCACGCCGCCAGTGAGGGAGCGGGCTTCGGAATGATTGTGTTCGAGCGTCGGCGCCACCGGGGATGTGGGGCCAAGTTTGCGATTGAGGTAAAAGGGGTGGTTGCCCTCGTAAACGCTCCAGCCGTAATTTTCTCCGCGGCGAATCAAGTGCGCGGTTTCCCAAAGATCCTGCCCGTTGTTGCCCGCCCAGATCTGTCCGGTTTTTTTATCGAGGCATATGCGCCATGGATTGCGCAATCCATAGGCCCAGTTCTCCGGCCGCGCGTTGGGTTGATCGATGAACGGATTGTCTCGAGGCACGGAGTAGGGTCGTGTGCCCTCGGGATGATCCACATCGATGCGCAACACGCCTCCAAGCAATTCGCTTAAATCCTGACCCGAGTTCCACGTGTCGGAATCCGTGGTGCCGTCGCCGCTCGAAATGTAGAGCATGCCATCGCGACCAAAGACGAGTCCGCCGCCATCGTGCCCTTGGGATCGCCACTCGATGATGACGTGCTCGGAAAGGGGGTCGCACCGATGAGGTGGCTGGCGTTCGACCGTGAAACGCGAAATGCGATTCGTGCGGTTTCCATGAGGAGTTGGCCCGTTGCTGAAGACAAAGACGTGGCCATTCGTGCGGTAACCCGGATGAAATTCCACGCTGTACACCAGGCGGTTGGTGATCTGCAGGCAAGTCTCGACTTGACTCGTTCCTGGATCATTCCGCACGCGCAGGATCCGCGAGGGTCGATCGTTTTCGCCCCCTTGCAGCACGACCCATAACCAGTCCGTTCCTGGTTCGGGCGCAATATAAAGCGGCGCTTTCCAGGTAATGTTTGTCAATGTTTTCTCGACGGCATACGGCAGAGGAGGATCGGGCGAACCGGCCAGGCGCGAGGTCGTCCACGGAATTCGGCGATCGATTCCGAACGGTTTTTCTTCCGCGCTTTCGAGACGCGGGAAAGCGCAGGCGAAGAAGACAAACGCGAAACCGACGACCCAAATGAGACGCGAGTCGGGGCCCTTCGAGAAGCATTTCATTGTTCAGCCCACGGTCGCATTGTCGGAGGAGGAGGCGGTTCAGACCAGCGCCAGGACGGTTGATAGCGCAGCATAAGGTAAGGAGTTTCGACGCGGCGCTGATTTTCCTTTTCCGAAACCAGCAGTGCATGCAGGACACTCGAAGTCAGAAGCGTTCGCTCCGGATTCCAGGGCGCCACGCCGGTAAGAATCAGCTTTTCGATGCCGTGCAATTGCCATGTGAAATGCATACCTGGCCGGCCTTCCTGGGTCCAGAAAAGAGAAGATTCAATGCGGTCATTTTTCGCGTAACGCCAGGCCGCAGACCATTCGGATGCGGCATTGTTCAATTCGAGCAGATGAGCGCGCAACCCATCGGCGTACTCGATGCGAAAGAGCTTTGGCTCCTGAACCACCTCTCGCAAAGCACGCCCGCGATTCCGTGGTTCTGAAAGCCGCGCATAGGCGGCGTCGAAAAGCGCGGGATCAAAAAGTTTCTCGTCAAAAGCTTTCCAGACCGCCGCTCCTGTGAAAGTTTGAACCGCCCGGATGCCAGTCTCTCCGCCACGGCGTTGTTCCGCGAGGCATTGGATCATTTCGAGCGCATGAAAACCATAATGCTCGGTGATGTGATAAGTGATGGCCACAATCTCCTTCAGAGCGGCGCCGCGCTGCACATCCGCGGCCGGATAACGCCAGGTGACCGGCAGCGATGATCCCGCCAAAAGCGGAATGCCGAGCTCGCGCGCGCTGTCGTAAATGAATTTGGCATCCTCCCAATTGTCGGCGAGATGCTTGTCGAGAAACACCGGCGCCACTTTGTTGCTCGAACGAAACACCCGCACGGTTTCGTCCCAAAAACGACGCTTCGGATAACGGGTGTTGCCAAGCGCCGACTTCGGATAATCTCCATGTTCAGCGATGAGCAGGACGCCATCGACCGCGAGTTGCCCCGTCCCGAGCGTGAGCGCGTCCTCGATGGTCTCGCTCAAACGAAATCGGTGGGAGGCGGCGAGCAATCGGCTGAGATCGTTCTTGGGCCGCTGATCCACGTAAAGCGAAACCAATTTCAATCGAGAATCCTTGCCCTTGCCATCGAGCGTATCGGTCAACAGCAAACGACTGACAATCATGTCGGCATGTGAATTGTGGTGATACACCGTGACAATCGCGGCCACATTTTTCGTCGCCCCGGCCGCGGCAATGGATTCGGCGCTGCGCGGAACGACGGGAAAGAAAAGGATGGCCAGCGCCATGCATGCGAGCACTCGAAGGCGCGTCCTTAGCATGCGTGGAAAAACTCCAACCTGCGGCAAAGAATTCATCGGCTCGGCATCAGTCTGCT
>JBFMDG010000669.1:0-4371 GCA_040754135.1 Verrucomicrobiota bacterium | reverse complement strand
ATGGGTTGTCGCGCGTGGCATTGAGCGGCGGGGTGTTCTGCAACGCCCTTTTGACCGCTGGCGCCAGCGCCCGGCTCATCGCGGATGGCTTCGAAGTCTTTACGCACTCGAAGGTGCCGCCGAATGATGGCGGATTGTCACTCGGACAACTGACGGTGGCGGCCGCTCAGATGATGGATTGACCCGCATGTGTCTCGGCATTCCAGGCAAGCTGATCTCTATTTATCGGGAGAAGGATCTCCTGATGGGACGCGTCGATTTCAACGGCGTGATCAAGCGCGCGTGTCTGGAGTTGATCCCGGACGTGGGCGTGGGCGAGTTCGTTTTGGTGCACGTCGGCTTCGCCCTGGCGCGCATCGATGAAGTCGAGGCAGCGCGCGTGTTCGAATTTCTTGAGAGCGTCAATCAACTCGACGAATGGAAAAATGCGCCATGAAATTTCTCGACGAGTATCGTGATGCCCAAACCGTGGAGCGCTTGTGTCAGGTCATCGGGCAAGTCACCACACGCCCCTGGGCCATCATGGAAGTTTGCGGCGGGCAAACGCATTCCATTGTGAAGTACGGCATCGACCGGTTATTGCCTCGAGGGATTGAGCTGCTGCACGGCCCCGGTTGTCCGGTTTGCGTGACCTCGCTCGAGACCATCGATCGTGCGCTCGCCATTGCCGCGCGGCCCGGGGTGATTTTCTGTTCTTTTGGCGACATGTTGCGCGTTCCCGGCTCACAAGGCGATCTGCTCCTGCAGAAATCCGAAGGAGCCGATGTGCGGATCGTCTATTCGCCTTTGGACGCCGTGGACATCGCGGCCGCGAATCCGGGACGTCCGGTGGTTTTTTTCGCGATGGGATTTGAAACGACCGCGCCTGCCAATGCGATGGCGCTATGGACCGCCAAACGGAGAGGCCTGAAGAACTTCAGCGCGTTGATCTCCCATGTGCTGGTGCCGCCGATCCTCGCCGCCATCATGCAATCGCCGGGCAATCGCGTCGCGGCCTTTTTGGGGCCCGGCCATGTTTGCACCGTCATGGGGTACACCGAATACGAGAGCATTTGCCGGCGGTATCAAGTGCCGATTGTCATTACTGGATTTGAACCGGTCGATTTGCTCGAAGGCGTTCTGCTGACGCTGCGCCAATTGGAAGCCGGCGAAGCGCGCGTGGAAAACCAGTATCGCCGTGTGGTCCAGCGGTCCGGCAACTCCCATTCCAAGCGATTACTCGAGGAGGTCTTTGAAATCTGCGACCGCAAATGGCGCGGCATCGGCCTCATTCCGAAGAGCGGTTATCGCCTCCGCCACGAGTATCGGGAACACGATGCGGAAAAGTTGTTTGAAGTGGACGATGTCGAGACAGAGGAATCGACCACCTGTATCAGCGGGCAGATTCTGCGCGGTTTAAAGAAGCCGACAGATTGTGCGGCATTTGGCCGCCGGTGCACGCCGCAATCGCCACTCGGCGCCACCATGGTTTCTTCGGAAGGCGCTTGTGCCGCCTACTTCAGTTACGGCCGCCACCTCGATCACGAAATCAACTCCAATGACTTCCACTTTTCCTGATCTCAACGAATTGATTTTGCGCCAATGCCGCGAAGCGGTGCTGACCAAAGAAAGATTTTTTTCCGAATATGCGGACCGCATTGCGGCCTGCAGCGCGGCCATGGCCGAGGCCTTCGGCAAAGGAGGCCGTCTTTACGTGATGGGCAATGGCGGCAGCGCCTGTGATGCGCTTCACGTGGCCGTGGAATTCATGCATCCCATCCTGCAAAAACGCCCGGCTTTGCCGGCGATGTCCCTTGCAGCCGACCTGGCCACAATCACGGCCATTGGCAACGACCAGGACTTTTCCATGGCTTTCGTGGAACCGTTGCGCATGCTGGCGCGGCCGGGAGATATGGCCCTGGGCATTTCCACCAGCGGCAAGTCCGCTAATGTGAATCGCGCGTTGAAGAAGGCTCGGGAGATGCGACTTCTTTGCGTTGGATTTGCCGGCGGCGACGGCGGGCGCATGACCGAACTGTGCGATTTTTGTTTTGTCGTCCCGAGTTACAGCATTCCGCGAATTCAAGAAACGCACGGGACTTTGCTGCACCTGCTCTGGGATTTAATCCATGTGATTCGGGGCGAGGAGGACGTCTTATGAACTCCACGGTGTTCCAGGGCAGTCCTCAGGATTCGGACCTCAGCAATCTTGCCGCCTGCCCTTTGCCCATGGGGAGATACGATCGCGTGGTGCTAGGCCATGGCAGCGGCGGCCGGCTCAGTGCCGATCTTTTGCGCGACCTCTTTCTACCCGCTTTTAATGATCCAACGCTGCACCAACTGGAAGATCAGGCCACCGTAACCGTGGGCAGCGTTCGGCTCGCCTTCACCACCGATGGATTCGTCGTGCGCCCGCTCTTTTTTCCGGGCGGAGACATTGGACGCCTGGCCATTTGCGGAACGGTGAACGATTTGGCCGTCGGCGGCGCCCAGCCGCAATTCTTGTCCGCTGCATTTATTCTTGAAGAAGGCGTTCCCCTTTCCGACCTGGAACGCATTGTCACTTCGATGCGCCAGGCCTGTGAGGAAGCGGGCGTTGCGCTCGTCACAGGCGACACCAAAGTGGTCGATCGCGGGAAAGGCGACAAAGTATTCATCACGACTTCAGCCGTCGGCTGCGTGCCTTCACATCTCTCTCTCTCGATCCGAAATGCGCGGCCCGGCGATCAAATCATTCTGTCTGGAACCATTGGCGATCACGGAATAGCCGTCATGTCCATTCGCGAGGGCCTGGAATTCGAGACGGAGCTGCGCAGCGATTGCGTGCCGTTGAACGGATTGACGGCGATGATGCTGGAATCCTGTCCGGAATTGCGCTGCATGCGCGACCCAACGCGCGGGGGTCTGGCTGCCACATTGCATGAGATTGCATCGGCGTCGCAGGTGGGCGTCCGCATCCATGAACGGCGCATTCCCATACGGCCGGAAGTGCGGGGCGCGTGTGAAATTCTCGGCCTGGATCCGACTTATGTCGCCAATGAAGGTAAGTTGGTCGCCGTCGTGCCGGAAGAATTCGCCCAGCCTCTCCTCGATCGCATGCGCACGCATGACTACGGCAAAGAGGCCGCGATCATCGGCGAAGTGGTCAAAGACCACGCGGGCATGGTGACAATGAAATCGGTGGCCGGCGGTGAACGGATCGTGACCCAGCTCACCGGCGAGCAACTTCCGCGGATTTGTTAATGGAAAAGGAACGCAGCATGACCACGCAAATGGAACACATCGATATCCTCTGGCTGACGGCCGGATTGAGTTGCGACGGCGACACCATCGCGATGACGGGAGCGACGCAACCGAGCATTGAAGATCTGGTGCGCGGGATGATCCCGGGCATTCCCAGCGTGCGATTTCACAATCCGGTGCTCTCCTATGAAGTTGGGGAGGACTTTCTAAAGTTCTTTCACGCCGCGGCGGCGGGCGAGCTGGAACCATTTCTTTTGGTGGTGGAAGGGTCGATTCCGAATGAAGATTTGAAGCAGGAAGGTTATTGGGCGGCCATGGGCACTGATCCAGGAACGGGCCAGCCAATGACGACTTGTGAATGGATTGACCGCCTCGTGCCGAACGCCTGGGCTGTGGTTGCGGCCGGGACTTGCGCGACCTACGGCGGCATTCACGCCATGCAAGGCAACCCAACGGGATGCATGGGTTTGGCGGATTACCTCGGTTGGCAATGGAAATCGAAAACCGGCATTCCCATCGTGAATGTTCCCGGTTGCCCGATTCAGCCCGATAATTTCATGGACACGTTGCTTTACCTGTTGCGGCAGGCGGCCGGCAACGCGCCCATGATTCCGCTCGACGAAGCGTTGCGTCCAAAATGGCTTTTTGCGCAGACCGTGCACGAAGGCTGCGATCGCGGCGGGTTTTATGAACAAGCCGAGTTCGCAGGAAAGTATGGGGATTCGCAATGCATCGTTAAGCAAGGCTGCTGGGGCCCGGTGGTGCAATGCAACGTCGGCAAACGCGGTTGGATGGGCGGGATCGGCGGCTGCCCAAACGTCGGCGGCATCTGCATCGGATGCACCATGCCCGGGTTTCCCGACAAATTCATGCCCTTCATGAACCAGCCACCCGGCTCGCTGCTTTCTTCGCAAGCCGTGACCACTTACGGCAAAGCGATTCGGGCGCTGCGCCGGTTCACACAGGATTCTCTGAACAAGGAGCCGGAGTGGCGCAAACGGAATGCGCCAGCGAAAGAGCAGCAGCCTGCGGCACCTCGCAAACTCGATTGATGCCATGGATGACCAATCGCCATTTGCTCCATCATCCCCCGATCCAAACGCCCGGCCATTGGTCGAAATGTCATGGGACCCGGTGACGCGTGTCATT
>JBFMDG010000668.1:0-4375 GCA_040754135.1 Verrucomicrobiota bacterium | reverse complement strand
AAACACTGAATTTCCGGCGAATAATTCCATTTTGAATTGGAACTGTGATTCGATGCCATCGGTTGGCATGCCCGCGGCCACTTGCAGCGTGTACTCGCCTGCCATGGTGTTGCCAAACGTTTGGCTGATTCCCTGGTTGTTGAAACGCACCACATTCAAACCATCGGCCGGCGCGGGCAAGCTGGTATCACCGGAACCATTGTTCGAGTAAACGCCGTTGGCGGGATTCTTCACGGTGGCAAAGCCGTCATTTTGCCACCCAGGAATGGTGGAACTCACCGAGCTTTGGCCATTTTCAAGGATAGGATCTTCAAAGGAGGAATTCGTGACGAAAATAATCACCTGCCCCGCACTGTGGTTGTTCGAAAGCAGCAGGAGAAAAATCAGGCCGGCCCATCGCATGTAAGCCACGGTGCCTGAACCCTTGGCTCACCCGCAATGCACCGATCGGCGCATGGACAGCCTGCGGGTTTCGCCGTAACGCTTGCGAAAATTTCCCCAACTGAAGTCTTGCCGGGAAATTGGATGCGCTTTGACTGAACATCAGAAAGGCAATGGCAACCTTACGCTGTTCGACAGTTTTTGCGCGTTGCTAAGAGTGGCTCAGATTAACCAGGATATTGCCCGGTAATGTAATTCTCGAGCTGATCAATGGCGATGCTCTGCGCGGAGATAATCCAATTCACCAAATCGCCGATCGAGACCACGCCAACCACCGTGTCGCCCTGAAGCACGGGCAGATGGCGAATGCGATGTTCGGTCATTAAACGCATGCAATCGTCCACGGTGTAGTCTGGCGTCGCATAGATCACGTCGCTCGAAATGATTTCGCGCACGGGAGTTTGCCGGGACGATTTGCCTTTCAAGGCGACTTTGCGGGTGTAATCGCGCTCGGAGATGATGCCAACGAGCCGGGCGTCTTTCATCACCAGCAACGCCCCCACATTTTTATCCGCCATCATCTGGATGGCATCGAACACCATGGCCTCGGGAGGGATCGAGTACACTTGAGCGCCCTTCTGATTGAGGATTTCGCTGATAGCACCGCTGATTTTCATGGTCGCTGGCTGGAGAGGGCTGGCGGAAAAGCGAAGCAAATGGGGGAATTCCTCGACGGGAGAAAGCGAGCCCGGACTGAAATTGCTTCGTTCATACCGGTCTGTTCGTTTGGTTTGGTGAATTACTATATCGCGCTTCCTCGCCAAGGAAACCAGAAAATTCCGACCCGCGCTTGAAGCGCCTGAAGTTTTCCTGACCAAACAAGGTGGAGTTGGTGCGGTGATCTAGGCCACCCCATGCCGCCGGGCCAAGCGCCTCCGCACCAGAAGAATTCCGAGCACACTGGAAAGCGCGCCAAACAATCCGGCGCGCCACGGATGCGCTTTGACGTTCACCACCGCGGACTTGAGCATGTAACGCGGGCTCAGTCGATGCCGGATTTCTCGAGTTGTCTGATCGATCCGTTCGCGAGCTTGATCAACTCGAGCATCCATTTTCTCGATATGGGTTTTGGCGGAGACCGTTTCCACGGTGGGCGCCAGTTCGCCGCTCTTGATTTCTTTCAAGTTGGCAATGGCGCGCTCGGGCTTGAGGGAAACGGCCGAGAATTTCTTTAACCCGCCGGCGATAAAAACGTAGCCAGCCACGGCTGCAAGAACACCGAGAATGCCCAAACCAAAGAAGGCGGCCAACAGAGGCGCGGTGCCTCGATCCTCGAAAAGGTGCGCTAGAAGAAATCCAATTCCCACCAGGAGCAATATCAGACCGGTGTAAGCGATGAAGCCTCCCAATAGGAGCGATACCGCGCCGCTTTTTGCGCGCCCGAGACTTTCACTGACCTCGGCTTTGGCCAGTTGAACTTCCTCCTTGATGAGCATTTTTGTTTCGTCGCGCAAGCGGCCCACCAGGCTGCCCAACGACCAAGTGGTTTCGGAGATGTGCTGCATAACCCAAATATTTGTTCAAACGTGGACGGACCTCTCGCGAATTCAATCAGGCCACCTCCTTGTTTTCACTTGAGCAAATCCATGTCGCGCAATCAGGCGATGCAATGGGCACAGCCCGATTTCGTTCCCACCACCTCGAATGGAACTGGACCTCAAGGGATAAAGTCAGGCTGGGGTAGTTTCCCTTTCCATCCGGCGCTATCGAACTCTCATCTGTGTGGGCCGTTCGGTTTTCACCCCTCCCAACCGCCCGCCACTTCAGACCGAGTCACATTTCGCGCTTGAACTTCTTGAAAGCGCGCTGGGCGATTTTAGTCTGGCGTTTGCGCTCCAGATAGACATGGCGATGTTGCGCTTCCTGCAAATGGGCCAACTCGCGGCGCAGTTTCAAATAAGATTCGTAACGTTCGTGAGGGAGCGTCCCGTTTTCAACCGCCGCCAAAACTGCGCAGCGCTTCTCCACCGTATGCGTGCAATCGCGAAAATGACATTGCACCGCAAGTTCATCGATTTCGGCAAACGTCTCGTGCAACCCTTGGTCAGCTTGCCAGATCTGAAACTCGCGCATCCCAGGCGTATCGATGACCAGTCCGCCGCCCGGTAATAGAATCAGTTCCCGCCAGGTGGTGGTATGGCGGCCTTTGCAATCGCTCTCCCGCACTTCGGTCGTGGCCTGAATTTCCTCGCCATAGAGCTGATTGATCAAACTCGATTTGCCCACGCCGGAAGGGCCGATGAAAACTACGGTGGTTCCTGGAGCAATAAACTGGCAGAGCTCGTCCATGGCCTGCCCGGTTTTGGCGCTGACGATTTCCACTGGTGTCTGCCCCGCCACCGCGCGGGCGTGATGCAAAACTTCCGACGCGTCCTCCGCCAGATCGGCTTTGTTAAACACCACCACCGGCCGCGCGCCGGTCTCATGCACCATCACCAGGTGCCGTTCCAAAAGGGCCGCCTTCATCGGGCGATCCAGCGCTTGCACGATGAAGACCACATCGACATTCGTGACCAGCACCTGCTCCTCGACTTCACGCCCGGGCACTTTGCGCGACAATTTGGTTTGCCGCGGGAGCACTTGCTGGATCACCACTTTGCGCTCGTGTGGCACGCGCGAAATAGCCACCCAATCCCCCACTTTAGGCAAATCGGCGGGGGACTCGGCGCGATGCAATACTTTCCCGGCGACCACTGCCGACCAGTCGCCTTCCGCGTTGAGCACGACGTAATGATGCTTGTCCTCGACGGCCACCCGCGCCGGCTCAAGTCCTTTGGCGCGCAGGTCAGCAAAACGCGCTTCCCATTGCGCGTTCCAGCCCAGTGTTTCAAGTGTAATAGCTTCGTCTTCCATGCAATGGCCATTGCCGCGGCCGAGTGCCGATGCCCGATCAGAGCATAATCACGCCCCTCGAAAACTCAATGACGCTCACGCCGTGCGCACATTATGGAGTGCGGTGGCAAGCGCAATAGCGCGCGACACCGCTTTGGCCAACTCCCAACGCTCTGGATTTACCCACGCGCATTGCCAAGGCCAAAGCGCCGTCGCCACTTCGTTCTGCCGGCGCACTCCAAAGCGCGATGGACGGAGAGTCCGCTCATTTTGGAGTGCGGTGGCAAGCGCGAGAGCGCGCGACACCGCTTTGGCCAACTCCCAACGCACTGGTTTTACCCACACGCATTGGCAAGGCCAAAGCGCCGTCGCCACTTCGTTCTGCCGGCGCACTCCAAAGCGCGATAGACGGAGAGTCCGCTCATTTTGGAGTGCGGTGGCAAGCGCGAAAGCGCGCGACAACGCTTTGGCAAACTCCCAACGCACAGGATTTACCCACACGCACGACCAAGGCCAAAGCGTCGTCGTCACTTCGTTCTGCCGGCGCACTCCAAAGCGCGATGGACGGAGAGTCCGCTCATTTTGGAGTGCGGTGGCAAGCGCGAGAGCGCGCGACACCGCTTTGGCCAACTCCCAACGCACAGGATTTACCCACACGCACGACCATGGCCAAAGCGCCGTCGCCACTGCGTTCTGCCGGCGCACTCCAAAGCGCGATGGACGGAGAGTTCCGCTCGTTTTGGACTGCGGTGGCAAGCGCGAGAGCGCGCGACACCGCTTTGGCCAACTCCCAACGCACAGGATTTACCCACACGCACGACCAAGGCCAAAGCGCCGTCGTCACTGCGTTCTGCCGGCGCACTCCATAAAACGCGGCGGACACAGTCCGCTCATTTTGGACTGCGGTGGCAAGCGCGAGAGCGCGCGACACCGCTTTGACCAACTCCCAACGCACTGGATTTACCCACACGCACGACCAAGGCCAAAGCGCCGTCGCCACTGCGTTCTGCCGGCGCACTCCATAAAACGCGGCGGACGCAGTCCGCTCATTTTGGACTGCGGTGGCAAGCGCGAAAGCGCGACACCGCTTTGGCCAACTCCC
>JBFMDG010000667.1:0-4381 GCA_040754135.1 Verrucomicrobiota bacterium | reverse complement strand
ATGCGATTTTGCTTTTCTGCCGTAGAGGCCAGCGAAGCTTTGCCAAAGTACCGGTCGCACATCTCGTCCAACTCTTTGTCTCGAAAGAGGCGAATGCGCATAGCGACTTCATCGGGTATGTCCGCTTTGGAAATCGTGCCCGACGCTCCCGCCGCACGCAGGAAACGCCCCGCCCAACTTTTGCGGGTGCACAACACTTCGACGGCCTGGCGCTTGAGCGACGGATCGAACGACGCCCAGCGCGACAGGATTTCGTCGGCGACCTCTTCCGATTCAAAATGGCCAAGTGCGGCCAGCGCCGCTTGCCGCAGAGCGCTTTCATTCGAGTTCGAGAGGAGTCCCAGCAAAACGGGAAGTGCTGCCGATTGCCGGGTTTCCCCGAAAGCGACGACCACCGTCAGCCGTTCTTGAAGAGGCACTTTCTGGCGCGCCACAAACGCCAGAGCCTGGCCCAGCATCCGCACATCGCTGCGCCGGACGGCCAGGGCGAGCTGGGCGCCATCGGCTGGACCGGTGAGCTCGGGCTGATCGAGTGCTTGTTCGAGCGAAGTGATGAGCTGCCGGGCGGCGCCACCTTTGAATGCTTCGTTAATTCCCTCCATGATTCGGCTTTTCACCGCCGCGTTGGGCGCGGCGCGCAGCAGAGCGGCCAATGCGCGTTGATTCTCATCCGTCGGTTCCGTGGCGTAGCGTCGCGCCAGCCGCGCCAGCAGGTGCTCATTCATCATGCGCCGAGACCAGAGTGAATCGGGCGATTCCGGACGGCATAAGACAGCCAAAATCCGGTCACGGTGCGCGACGGCATGCGTTTCAAGAGCCCACCAGAGCAGCAGCGGAATGTGGGGATCGCTGGCGTCTTCGTCTCGTTGGGCCAGCGCGAAGAGAATGGGTAATGCGGTGGCACTTTCCAATCGGCGCGCAGTCGAGGCGAGCTGCGAGCGAACCTGCACGGCTGGTTCGATCAAGGCCATCGCGGCCAATGTCTCCGCCAAACCCCGAGGCAATTCCATCTTGGTCACCACGCCTGTCCGGCCGGTTCCCCACAGATCGCCGATCAGCCGCACCACCCAGGCGCGCACCAGCGGTTGTTTGTGGTTCAGAAGCTCGATCGCGGTCGCGCTGTCGAACCCGCCGCAGGCGTGCAGCGCCCAGAGCGCATCGAGGGCATGGGGATTCTCCGGTTGGCGAGCCAGCGCGGCGAGTTGCGGAACCAGTCGCGACTCGGGTCGATCCCACAAAAGGCGCAAGGCCATTTGCCGAAACCATTTGTTGGGATGACTGAGAAACTCCAAAAGCTTTTTGGGAGTGGCTCCGCTCAAATCTGAAACAGCGCGCCGGTGCGGATGATCCTTCGCTTTGATGCGATAAACGCGTCCATGCGCGCGATCCCACGTATCGCGCGGATCCATGTGCGTCAGCCGCGTATCGTACCAGTCGGCCAGGTACACGGCGCCATCCGGCCCGACTTTGATATCCACCGGGCGGAACCACGGATCGTTGGAATCGAGCCATCGCCCCAGGTCGCGCGTGCGATAAGTCGAGCCGAAAGGAATCAATTCTGAAAGCATGACATGGTTGTGCAATGGCACGGGCGCGATGAGCTTGCCGTCAAAGCGTGGACCGAGCGCAGCGCCCTCGTACACGACAAAAGTATGGCTGAACCGCGGCGCTTCTCGATCATGCGGCATGGGGCTGAAGTAGCCGTAGGTATTTGGGTTCGTAAAGTAGCCGTGCTCTCCAAATCCTTTGGCGTAATACCCGCCTGGAACAAAATGAAAACCGCGATGGTTGCTGCCGTTGATTCCTGACCAGGCGCGCCCAGCCGAGTCGAATTCGAGACCAAACGTGTTGCCGCCGCCTTCCGCGAAAAGCTCGAAAATGCGTTTTTGCGGGTGATAGCGCCAGATGACCTGGCCTTTGAAGTAAAAGCCTCGATTGGCTTCATCCAATCCCGGACGGGTGATGGTTGAGCTTACGCCAGATCCTTGTGCTCCGTAAAGCCAGCCATCGGGCCCCCAACGCAAGGAATTGGCCGCCGAATGCGTGTCTTCCAAACCGAACCCAGCCAGGTGAACCATCGGCTCGCCATCCGGAACGTCGTCGTGATTCGCGTCCGGCCAGAAAACCAAATAGGGCGGATTGAGCACCCACACTCCACCGCGTCCCTGCTCGACCGCCGTTACCATGTTCAATCCTTCCAGAAACGTTTTGTGCGTTTCAAACTCCCCATCGCCATCTCGATCTTCGTGGATCGTGATTTTGTCCGCGCCACGATCGTGCCGGGGCGGTGGCGGGGGAACCTTGTCGTAAACCGCGTGAAACTGATCGTCGAAATCGATGACCTTCACGCCGGCGGGATATGGGTATTGAATGAATTGAACGACCCAAAGCCGGCCGCGGGCATCGAAATTCAGGAAAAGCGGTTGGCGCACGATTGGTTCGTGAAGGATCACTTCCGCCTCCAAGCCTTCCATCAAGGTGAAACTCGCCGTGGTGTCAGCCGGTGATTTGGGTGGAATAGACAAATCCGTCCGCGCGCCGCGGCTCGGGAATGTTTGCAAGGTTTTGCGGGCCCGTTCCGAACCGTAAAACTTGCGGGCGGTTTCCTCGAGGGTGGGAATCGATTGGGTGTTCTTGGCTGGACCACTCTCGGCGCTGTTGGTCTGAGCCGCTAAATTTCCAAAGTTCACCAAAACCAGACCCAGCCAGACGGCGCAGGCCCAACGAACGGCTCGGCCGAAAAACGCGCAACGCGCAAAGAATCGTTCCGGCCTCTGACCAGCCTCTTCCCAAAAAGGTTCGTGGTCCATGGTGAGCCGAATTCTGCCAGCAGCACGTTGCGAAGGACAGAGTGAAAACGCGCTTGGGGGATTTGCGCCGGGCTCACGCTTTTGCCGCCGGAGAGATTCGCATTAAGGCCTTCCACGAGACATTTGTCGTGAGCGCGCAGTTCCAGTTTCGAGGCAAAATTTGCGCAAACGCGCCGGAAAAATTGTTCGCGGCTTAAAAGCTTGACGGTCGAGAGGAATCTGGTTGCATACGCACAAATGAAAATGATTTCTCTCGCAGTGTTGGCCGCTTGCACACTTCTGGTTCTTCCGGGATGCGTCCGCACCGTGGATGGCAAGTTGAAACCGGGCCTTCCGGTTGGGCAGGACACCATTGAAAACCGCTACGAAGTGCCGGTGGAACAGGTGTTCGAAGCCGCGAAAAAAGTGCTCCGGTTCAATGGCACTTTATACGGGGAAAATACCATCTCCAAAACCCTCGAAGCCAAAATCGATACACGCACCGTGCGCGTGGCTGTGGACGAAGTGGAACCGCGAGTGTCCCGATGCCGCGTGCAAGTCCGCACCAAAACCGGCACGGGCGATATCAAACTGGCCAGTCAGATTGCCACCGATATCGCGCTGCATCTCCAGGCGCGTTAAACATCGCGGCGATTTCAGTTTCCTTTACGTTCTCCAACTCGACCAGAAACGGCGGCTGATTGCCTGCGTTTCTGGTTTGTTTTTTTGGCAGAAAGGATCGATGGCAAATGGCAAATGGCAGAAGACAGATGGCAGATGGAAATTGGCAAATGCCAGAGGGTATTATTCCGGCGATGATCCTTTGAGGCCGATGTTTTGTTCGTAGGTGCCGAGTTTGACCACGTGAGGAGCTTCCCGCTGTTTCAATTCCAGTTTCAGATAGGACATGCGCACGAGAGCGTTTTCGGCCCAGGCGCTTTTGGGATAGCTATCCACGATGCGTTGCAAAGTGCGGCGCGCCGCCTGCAGATCTCCCGATCCTTTGAGATAGAAATCGGCCATGACATTGAGCCAGTGCACCACGTCTTTGACCGGCTGGTTCGGGACGGAAATCAGTTGTTCGAGCTGATCCACCGCCAGATCGATGCGCTGATAATGCTCGGCATAAAGGTGGGCAAGCTTTTCCCGGATTTCATGATCCAGCGGATGGTCCTGCAAGTGATTCACGTATTCCGATGCGGCTCGCGCCGGATCAGTCTCGCTCCGTTTCAAATCTTCGAAATCATCGCGCAATCCGATGTAAACTTCCCGTTCCGGAAGCGCCAGGCGGCGCGGTTCCGTTTTTTGCTGGAGCATTTCATCCGAAGTGAGATGAGCAATGCGTTGCGTGGCCAGCTGCGCCATTTCGCTGTCGGGATATGTGTCGATAATCCGGCGTAATGCGGCCGCGGCCGAGTCACGATCTTTGGCCAGTTTCAAATGCCAATCGGCGAGGCGATTCAGAGCAAAGGCCACATTTTTCGGCGCGTGATCCGGTTGGCTGAGCAGTCGTTCGATCGTGTCCTGCGCGGTGATAAAATCCTTCAAATCTTCGGCCTGAATTTCCGCCAGCATCATCCATCCTTGAAAAT
>JBFMDG010000666.1:0-4382 GCA_040754135.1 Verrucomicrobiota bacterium | reverse complement strand
GCAATTTGCGCGGCATTTAACCCGGCCGCGCGCGCGGCAGTTGTTTTATTTTTCCATCCTGTACCTGCCTCTGTTGTTGGGGTTAATGGTGCTGGATAAAGTCAAATGAGAATTTCCGATTCTGCCGTTGACACTGGCAGAAAGGGAACGTTAACTTGCGCCCCTAAATTTTGGGCCGACTCTTCGGTTTCAGGCGCAAAACCGGAACCATTATTACGATATGCAGCCGAAAAGCAAAGTTGAACACCATGCCGGAGCTCATGAAGCTCACCACGAAGAACTGGGGTTCTGGCAAAAATATATTTTCTCCACCGACCACAAAGTGATCGGTATCCAGTACGGCATCACGGCGCTCATTTTTCTCTTCATCGGCTTCAGTCTCATCATGATGATGCGCTGGCAATTGGCCTACCCCGGAAGCCCAATTCCTGTGGTCGGGCCTTTGCTGGAAAAAGTGCTGGGCGACGTCGCGAGCAAAGGGATCATGTCTTCCGATCTTTACAATGCTTTCGGCGCCATGCACGGAACGATCATGGTGTTCCTTGCCATTGTGCCGCTGGCATTCGCCGCTTTCGGCAATTACGTCGTCCCGCTGCAAATCGGCGCGCCCGACATGGCTTTTCCCCGGATCAACATGGTGAGTTACCAATGCTATTTCATCGGTGGTGTCATCATGCTCGTCAGCTTTTTCATTCCGGGCGGAGCCGCTCAAGCCGGATGGACCTCCTATTCACCGCTGGCCACGATTATTCCAACCGATGGCCAGACCTTCTGGATTATCGGCATGGTCTTTCTCATCACGTCATCGCTCCTCGGCGCGGTCAATTTTCTTGCCACCATCATTCAATTGCGCGCGCCCGGCATGACCTGGATGCGACTGCCCTTTTTCGTGTGGGCGCAATTCGTCACCGGGTTCCTTTTGCTCCTGGCGTTTCCTCCTCTGGAAGCCGCCGCCGTCATGCAGTTAATGGACAAAGTGGCCGGAACCAGTTTCTTCCTCCCGACCGGTCTGATGGTTTCGAATTCGCCTTTGCCGATCAGCGGTGGCGGCAGTCCGCTTCTTTGGCAGCATCTGTTCTGGTTCCTTGGCCATCCCGAAGTGTACGTTTTGATTCTCCCGGCCATGGGTATCGTTTGCGAAATTCTCGCCAACAACTGCCGCAAACCGATTTGGGGATATCGCTCGCTGGTTTATTCGGCGTTGGCCATCGGGTTTCTCTCGTTCATTGTTTGGGCGCACCACATGTATCTGACCGGCATGGGCACCGCTATCAGCACTTTCTTCCAAACCACCACCATGATCATTTCGATTCCATCGGTGATCATTCTGACTTGTTTGTTCATTTCCTTGTGGGGCGGTTCCATCCGGTTTAACACGCCGATGCTTTTCTGTTTGGCTTTCCTGCCGATGTTCGGCATTGGCGGTCTGACGGGATTGCCGCTCGGGTTCAATTTCAGCGACATTCATTTGCACGACACTTATTACGTGATCGCGCATTTTCATTACATCGTGGCGCCGGGAACGATCTTCGCCTTGTTTGCCGGAATTTATTATTGGTATCCGAAAGCCACCGGCCGGTTGATGAGTGAATTCTGGGGCAAAGTTCACTTCTGGCTCTCGCTCGTTTTCATGAATTTGATTTTCCAGCCAATGTTCGCTCAGGGAATGGCCGGCATGCTTCGCCGCATGTGGGACGGAGGCGCGAATTACGCCACGGCACAGAATCAGGCGGCCGTCGGCGCTTTGAGCGATTCGATCGTCGCGTCCAACAAAACCATTACCATTGCCGCGTTTTGCCTCGGTCTTTCGCAGATTCCTTTCATCATTAATTTCTTCTGGAGCTTGAAGAATGGCCGCAAGGTGACCTCGGACAATCCTTGGGAAGCGACCACGTTGGAATGGCAGACGCCGACGCCTCCGCCGCATGGCAATTTCGCGATCACGCCGCATGTTTACCGCAATCCTTACGAGTATAGCGTTCCGGGGCACGCCAAGGATTATCTTCCGCAATCAGAGCCCGGCGGCGCGAAGTAATTGACCACGAATTAAAGCACATCCATGGAAATTCCATTTACAGTTCACGCGCGGGAAGACACCGGGTTGTACAACGCCAAAGTGGGCATCTGGCTGTTCCTCGCTTCGGAAGTCATGCTCTTCGGAGCGTTGTTTTCCTCCTACATTTTGCTGCGAGTGGGAGCGCCGGAGGCGACGTGGCCGCACGGGCTGCTCAATGTGCCGATTGGCACGTTTAACACCGCGGTGCTCATTACTTCCAGTGTGACCGTGGTGTTGTCGTGGGCCGCGCTCAAGTTGAACAACTTCGCGCGTTACCGCAAATTTCAGGCGGTCACGATCCTCTGCGCGCTCGCGTTCATCGGAATCAAATCGGTGGAATACAAAGACAAATTTACCCATTACGAAGTCTGGCTGGCTGATGGCAAGCGGATGACCGGGCATATCGAAGGCAGTCCGTGGTTCTGGAATCTCGATACCTTGCGCAAGAAGCAGCTCAGCGAAATCTCGTTTCATCCTGATCCGAAGCATTACGCCGAAAAACCGGCTGCGGGGGATCATGCCCATGACGCTGCGGCGGAAGGTCATGCGGCCGGACATGAAGCGATCAAGATTCCCACGGCTAATATCAAACGGCTCTCCGCCTTCGTGCCCGCGCACGGAACCTACTTTGCCATTTACTTCACCTTGACCGCGCTGCACGCGCTTCACGTGCTCGGCGGCGCGCTCGTCATCGCTTACATCTGGGGTCCGGGCGCCAAAATGTGGAAGACAGATCCGGAGCGTTATATTAATCGCGTCGAGATCTCCGGCTTGTTCTGGCACTTTGTGGACCTCGTCTGGATCTTCCTCTTCCCGGTGCTTTACCTTTTGTAAAACTATGAGTCATCACACGCCTGAAGAAATCAAAGCTGAAGTTCGGCGCTACTTGTTGGTGTTCGGAGCGCTGCTCGTGGGAACGATTCTGACCGTCTGGGCGTCCTACATTCACTTCGGAAGCACCAAAATCAATGTGACCGTCGCCTTGATCATCGCCACCGTGAAAGCCTTTCTTGTGGCCGGCTTTTTCATGCACCTAATTTCCGAACGCAAAATGATTTACGCCGTTTTGGGGGCGACCGCATTCTTCTTTGCCGGCTTGATGTATCTGACGATCTGGTCGATGGAACCGACCAGCTTGATCCATTTGAAGTAATGTCACTCAAAGCTTTCCATATCATTTTCATCACGGCTTCGACGCTTTTAGCCTTCGGCTTTGCCGCATGGGCGTTGCGGAATTTTTTGGGGCCGGAAGGGACGCGCACCGATTTGATTTACGCCATCGGGTCGGGCGTGGCCGGCATTGGACTGATTGTTTACGGACGTTATTTTCTCAAGAAACTGAAAAACATCAGTTACCTATGAACCAGCGGCGCTGCAAAACCCTTTTCACCATGATCATGGCACTCTGGATGAGTTGCCCGTCGTCCCTCCTGGCCTGTGCGACTTGTTTCGGCCAGTCCGACTCCGCCATGGCCAAAGGGATGAACATGGGAATTTTCAGTTTGCTCGGGGTCATCCTCTTCGTTTTGGGGGGCATCGCCTCCTTCTTTATCTATCTCGCCGTTAGAACTGCCAAATTGAACCAAGAAAAATGATTACCGATCTCCTCGGATTACCGCCCCTGGCTTCGGAGCATGGGGCCGACGTTGACAAGCTGATCCTCTACGTGCATTGGGTCATGGGCGCGCTCTTTGTGGGATGGCTCGCTTACTTCGTTTACGTCATTTTCCGCTTCCGCCAATCGCGCAATCCCAAAGCCAATTACGTCGGCGTCAAAAGCCACGCTTCGAGTTACATCGAAGGCGCCGTCGTCATTGCCGAGGCCGTGTTGCTGATCGGTTTCGCCGTGCCCCTTTGGGCCAAGGCAGCGGACCAGTTTCCGCCCGAAAACGAATCGACCGTCATTCGCGTCATCGCGGAGCAATTCAGCTGGGGCGCGCGTTATCCCGGTCCGGACGGCAAATTTGGCGCGCAGGACATGAGCCTGATCACACGCGAAAATCCGCTCGGGTTGGTTCCGAACGATCCGGCGGGCAAGGATGATTATTCGGCCGACCAGAATCATATCTATGTGCCCCTGGCCCGGAATGCCGATGGCAAGTTTCGTCCGGTGATTTGCGACGTGACCTCAAAAGACGTGATCCATTCCTTTAAAGTGAACCCGCTGCGTGTCACGCAGGATGCCATTCCCGGTCTGAGCATTCCGGTGTGGTTTCGACCGACCAAAGCAGGCGAGTACCTGATCAATTGCGCCCAATTATGCGGCAACTCGCATTATTACATGAAAGGCTACCTGCACATCGTCGAAGAGGAAAAGTTCAAGCAA
>JBFMDG010000665.1:0-4383 GCA_040754135.1 Verrucomicrobiota bacterium | reverse complement strand
GATGATAACAACCGAGGGCACAGCCACCAATCTCGGCGAACTGTTCGGCTGGTGCGTCATCGCGCGGCAGTACTACGACCGTTATCGGCGGCCGATGATGCACACCGAAACCAATTCTCAGGACGCGAAGGAGGCGCCCGGTTGGCTTTGGCGGCAATGGCACAACGTGAACCTCATGCGTGAGGAAGGTGTGCCTGTGATTGGCTTCACCTGGTACAGCCTGCACGACCAGATTGATTGGGATGTTGGTCTGACGCGCGCGCTCGGCAACATCAACCCGGTTGGCCTCTTCGATCTAAATCGCGATCCGCGACCCGCCGCGCAGGCGTATTACTCGCTCGTTCAGATGCACCACCAGGAAAGAGTTCGCGATGACATTAAATGGCCGGACGGAACGGCGTTGCTATTGGAGGAATAACGGATGCGATTCATGCAAGCACACGGCTATTCGCCCGGGCCGACCCAGCGGCCGATGTTGACCGGCGCTGTATCGGGAGTAATTGGCGAGCTCGCCGCCATTCCCCTCATCTGTTATTCCGGCGCGTGCCGAAGCCTGGCCGACGCAATCGGCCTTTCCTTGACACCCACCCTTGCGCTGCACGCCTTGAGCATGGTGCTGGCCGGCGTTCTTTACGGCCGCATCTTCATGCGCGCTGCGAACGACAAATGTGGAGGCTGGCTGTTTGGAATCAGTTACGGATTCGCACTCTGGATGCTTGGCCCGGTGACAATCATTCAATGGGTGATTGGCAGGCCTGTAGCGATCGCAATTCCCGCGATCGGGTTAATGGGGACGCATTTGCTTTACGGGTTGGTTCTGGGATTGGTTTTTCCATGGGTTCATCGTCTGATTCAACCAAAGCTCGGCAGCCGACTCCGCCAAACGAATCCCGCAACACTCGAATTGAAGCGGGTGCGCCGCACTTCGCAACCGGAGGAACGTTCAGCGCTAAAACGCAAAGTTCCTGCATGAACCGAACTCCGCTCTCCGAAGAGGGACAGTTCCTGAATTCGCCTCTGTGTTTGGCGCGTTTGAAACAGGCGATCGAGGGGATCACGAATTCAGCAGTCATCATAGGAAGTCCGCGTAAAACACTGCGGGAGGATTTCAAGGGGCTGGTTCCACAGTCACCGGCAGCAATAAGTCCTGTCTCCGGTACAGGCAGGCGCCGTTCACATCTTCACAGACGTAGTACACAGCGTAGCCAGGAACTCTGATTTGGCCCGGCTTCACGTCAAGCGGCGATTGAATTTCAAACTCGATGTGGCGAACTTCCCGGCTCGTCTCTTGCGGTGGGTTTTTAAGACCGAGTGACCGACGCTCAATGCTCCATCCCGGCGGCGGATTCAGCCAGACTTTTAAGCCGCCAGCTTCGTTGTTCCAGTGCGCTTTGGTTTTCTCATTGGGACGAAGGCTCACGTGCATCCGTGCGGATTTGCCGGCTTTGATCACGGGCGGAACCGTCGTGACTTCGATCTGGATGAACTCACCATTATCCCGAGTAACGCGATTTTGCGGGTCCGGTTCTTGCCACTCATTTCCGGACGCCTCAAAATTTTTCACCGGGTGCGCGAACTCCGCTCCACTCGGTTCGACTGTCAAGGCTATGGGTGTCTCGCCCCGAGCGCGAATTTCCGTTCTCGCTGTGAGCACCCAGTCGTAAAACGAATAGGGCTTGTCCAAGCGCGGCCCATATTGCTGAATGCGCCGACGCCAAATGTACTGGTTCGGGTTCAGATCGAGTGCCCGCGTCCATTCATCCACGGCTGACTGAAAATCCGCTGCCTGGCGGGCGACCGAATCGAATCGTTTGCGATACGCAACGCCCAACCTGAAGTGCGCGCGCGGGTCTTTCGGCGACAGTTCAATGGCCTTGTGATAAGCCTGAATGGCTTCATCGAGTCTGTCAGTCCAGAGCGTGAGGGCATCAGCCAAGTCAAGCCAGGCTTCCGGCGTGTTGCCGGATGTTTGTTCGCGCAACATTTCGAAATTCGGCAGGCGTGCTTTCTTTTGCGCCGTCCCGGACGCCGGTTCGTACTTCTGCTCCACGAATTCCCTGGCAAACGCCGCGGCATCTTTCCCGGGAATGCCCACCTTGCGAATGATGCCGTGCTCATCGATGGCCAGCGTGATTGGAACCGCCTGCACATTGAGCAAATTCAGAGAGTCCACCAGGATCGGCCAATCCATTCGCTTCCATTGCATGAAGAGCCCGGCACGATCGGCATGTTGTTCCTGGACAATTCCGATCATCTGCAGCTTGCCTGCTGCGACCAATTCCTTCGTTGATTCGTACCACCCGGGCACGTGAACGCGGCACCCTGCTCACCAGGAGGCGAAAATGTGGAGAATGAGTTTCTTTCCGTGAAACTCCGAAAGAGAGGCGGGTTCTCCATTCTTGAGCGTGGGAAGAACCAGGTCAGGAAAGGGCTGACCCGATTTGAGCTCACCTGCACTGGTTGCCGTCATGAATGACACCAGAGTGCCGCAGATGATCGCGGCGAGTAAAGTAGAGGAATGGAAATGGGACGGCATACTTTGACAAGGTTTCCGAATTTTGGAGGTAATTCTCGATTTACACACTTTGGCGACTCGAACTTCGTTCCGGTCTTAAGGGTGAGAAGCACGAGAGCGGGGATCTATTCCCCAATCTGACGGCCCTCTCGTTAGCGAACGATAACAACTCTAACCCAATGCGCAATGGCCGAAGACGGTCGCCGAAGACGTGACGCGGTGTCGGCTGCGATTCCGGCCCATTGCTGGTGCACGCCCTGGAGGTCGGAATTCTGCACCTCGGAACGCGATCGCCCCGATTACGCCCTGGCGCGCCTGGAATAATCCTCGATCATGATCTTCCCACCTTTGGATGCCTATGAACCAACAGTGCGATGAAAGGAGGTAACGTTGAGCTGCCGAACAACAGCGAGCGTCCTCGCACTCAGTCTGGTTCTCACTTCTTGCTCAGAAGTCGCGAGCGACGCAAATGCGTCAGCCAAGCGTGCCTCGCCGAACGGCTTTGACATCTCGAATGCGACCATTCCCGCGGCTGAAATTCTCTCCGGCGGTCCGCCGCGCGATGGAATTCCTTCGATTGATAATCCAAGGTTTATTTCCGCTCAGGCAGCGGATTTCCTGCGGCCTGATGATCAGGTTCTCAGCATCAGCATCGGCGCGGAGACACGCGCTTACCCCCTTCGGATCCTGGTCTGGCACGAGATTGTGAATGACGCTGTTGGCGGCCAGCCGATTCTCGTCACGTATTGCCCGCTCTGCGGAACGGCGATGGTGTTCAACCGAAAATTTGATGGGCGCACGCTCACGTTCGGCGTCTCAGGACTGCTTTATCAGAGCGACGTGCTCATGTACGACCGCCAAACGGAGAGCCTCTGGTCACAGCTGGCGATGAAATCGGTTTCCGGCGCGTTCGCGAACACACTGCTCGAATGGTTGGCGAGCGAACAGATGACCTGGAGCGAATGGCAGCAGAAATTTCCGAACGGAAAAGTGCTTTCGACACAGACCGGCCACGTTCGCGATTATGATCAAATGCCTTACGCCGGATACGAGAACCGTTCCGATGCGATTTTTCCTGTGCCCGCCTATCGGAAGGAGCTTCCGCGAAAGGCGTGGGTGCTTGGAGTGGTTGTGAATGGCGCGGCTAAAGCGTATCCGCTGGCGGGATTGCCCCGGAACGAAACGGTCTCAGATACCGTGGGCGGAACCGAGATGCGCATCACACTCAAGGGCCACTCTGGGACAGCGACGGTGACGGACAGTAACGGCCAGGTCATTCCTGCCGTGCGAGTGTATTGGTTCGCGTGGCAAGCATTTTACCCTGAAACTTCCTTGTGGGCTCGGTGAAAATTGAAAACTGGAAACGCTGATAGAAATGTTTTGCCCGTGCCCGTGTGGTTTGCCGTCACACTCTTTCAGCATGTGCGGATTGTCTTCCCAACCGCGTGTAGCAAGGGTAAAAAGTCTCACTCTGCAAGCCCGGCGGAATTTCAGAGTTAAGCCACACTGGAGTTTATGATTCAGAGCTACGGAAGATGAACGTCCAAAACGCATCGGCAATCACTCCGGCAAAGCGTCAAGCCCGATTGCGCACGCCGGTGCTTGTTACAGGTCTTGTTGTTGTATTGGCCGTCTGGTTTTTCCGAGACTCGTTACGAAATGAAATCGCGCGCAAAGCCATCCTGGCGAATCCAGCGCCACCACCGGACCTGGTCGAGGAAATGATCGAGAAATCGTCTGACCAAACCGCGGCAATTCTCGCGGCTTGGAACAGCGGAAAAATTGTTCATCGGCAGGTTGCAGCCCGGCAGATTTCGCGTGTTGTTATCCCAGGCCAATCCTTACCTTCTGAACTGCAGAGAATTCTT
>JBFMDG010000664.1:2727-4384 GCA_040754135.1 Verrucomicrobiota bacterium | reverse complement strand
CCGGGATCAAGAGCGCGACGCTTTTGATCAAAGGGGAGAATGCCTACGGGTTTTGCAAAGCCGAACGCGGCGTGCATCGGCTCGTGCGCATTTCGCCTTTTGACGCCAACAAGCGCCGCCACACCAGTTTCGCCAGCGTGGATGTGATCGCAGAAATCGAGGAAGCCTCGGCGGATATCGTGATTCCGCCGAACGAGTTGCAAGTGGATACGTATCGTTCGGGCGGGAAAGGGGGCCAGAACGTCAACAAAGTGGAAACGGCGGTGCGCATCACGCATTTGCCGACCGGTTTGGTAGCGGCATCACAGGCCCAGCGATCGCAGGTGCAAAATCGGGCGGCAGCGATGAAGTTGTTGCTCTCGAAATTGTACGCGCAACGGCTGGATGCGCAGAAAGCCGAGATGGAACGGTTTTACGGCGAGAAAGGAAACATTTCCTGGGGCAATCAAATTCGGAGTTACGTGTTTCAGCCGTATCGCATGGTGAAAGATTTGCGCACGGGAGTGCAGACGAGCAACGTCCAGGCCGTGATGGATGGGGATCTGGACGAGTTTGTGAATGCCTGGTTGCGGGCCGGGTGCCCCACCAAACGGCTCGCGGGTTTTAAAGATGAAGAAGAAGAGTAAATTAGGCGTGTGAAAGAACGTGCTGTAAAATACTTGTCCGCTGGAAATCGTCGTAGGTCAGGCCGCGTCACGCCGCGCGATCTGCCCCTGGTCTCCAGCCCTGAAGTTGAAATGAACATTCTCGAAACCATTGTCGCCCAGAAAAAAAAGGAGGTCGCGACGCTCCCGGATCGGGTGGTCTCTGTGCGCAACCTCAAAGCCGCCCTCAAGGCCCGGGGAGATCGACGCGATTTCAAAGCTGCCCTGATCGAAAATTCCAAACGCGGTGTCGCTCTGATTGCCGAAGTAAAAAAAGCTTCCCCTTCGGCCGGGGTCATCCGCGAAGACTTCGACCCCGCTTTCATCGCCCGACAATACGAAGTGGCCGGCGCCACCTGCCTGTCGGTGCTTACCGATGAAAAATTCTTTCAAGGCGCACTTCAATACTTGAAGCAAATTCGGCAAACGGTGCGGCTCCCGTTGTTGCGCAAGGATTTCATTATCGATGAGCGCCAGCTTTTCGAATCGGTGGAATGGGGCGCCGACGCCATTTTGCTGATTGTCTCGATTCTCCCGCAGGACAAGCTGAAGGCTTTTCATCAACTGGCTCTCAGTTCCGGCCTGGCCGCTCTCGTGGAAGTGCACGATGAAGCTGAGCTCGAACGGGCATTGGATGCCGGCGCGGAAATTATCGGGGTCAACAATCGCGACCTCAAAACATTCAAGGTGGATTTGAAAACCACCGAACGCATCGCGGCGAAACTCCGCGGCACCTCTGCCGGGAAGAAAAAGATCCTGGTCGCGGAAAGCGGCATTCACACCCGCGCCGATGTCGAGCGCCTTCGCAAAGTGGGCGTCAACGCCATCCTCGTTGGTGAATCACTGATGCGCGAAGACGATATTCCCGCCAAAGCCCAGCAATTGATCGGGGGGCGTTAAAGACTGAACCCGCATTTTCTCATTCCATCTGGAAGCAGTTTCACCTTCTCGACAAGTGGGGGACAAGGTTTGCGACGAAGATTCCGAGAAAGTTTCCAAAAAAGTTTTCGACG
>JBFMDG010000664.1:0-2717 GCA_040754135.1 Verrucomicrobiota bacterium | reverse complement strand
CAAAGCACAGGCAAGGCGAAGGGAACGCGAATGGCCAGGATGGAGAGCGCCGAACCGCTTGGCCGGTTTGCCGAAACGGAATTTTGGCGCCTGCCTGCCGGTCAAATCTGGCCGCAGTGTGGCGTTTGATTACACCTCGACCACTCAAAATCACGCGTGTTCTCCACGGTAAGGTCACGGTGAAATTCGATCGATGCGCCACTCATCCTCTGCCTTGCGCGTATAGCGAAAGCGGTCGTGCAACCGGTTCAGGCGCGCCTGCCAGAATTCCAGCGTGTCAGGGCGCAGCCGGAATCCTCCCCAAAAGGGGGGCAGCGGGATTTCGTCATCCGGAAATTTCGCAGCCCACTCGGCGTAACGCGCTTCGAGTGCTTCGCGGGTTGGAATGATTTCGCTTTGGTTGGATGCCCAAGCCCCCAATCGACTGCCAATCGGCCGGGTCTTGAAATAAGCCTCTGATTCCGATCGTGAAGTGCGTGTGACCGTGCCGATGATGCGAACCTGCCGTCCAAAAGTCGGCCAGAAAAACACCAGCGCCGCGGAGGGATTCTCTTCGAGTTCGCGGCCTTTTTGGCTGTTGTAATTCGTAAAAAAAACAAAGCCGCTCTCGTCGAAGCCCTTCAACAAAACGATGCGCGCGGAGGGCACGCCTTGTTTTGTGGCGGTGGCCAGCGTCATGGCATTCGGTTCCGGAAGTTTGGCGGCCACAATCACCTCGAACCATTTGCGGAATTGCAGGAACGGGCTCGCATCCAGGTCGGCCCGTCGCAGTGGAGGAAAATCCGTCGCGGGCGCGGGAGAACTCAAAGGGTCCATAACGCGTGAGGGAGGGCAACGGTTGGATTTGGTTTCATTGAAAGGTCTGGCGTCTCGCTTCTTTTGTGCAACTATTACCAGCCGATTCATGGCCCTGAGAATCAAAATTTGCGGGATCACCAGTGTGGAAGATGCGCGCGCCGCCGTCGCCGCAGGCGCCGACGCCCTCGGCTTTATGTTTTACGAGGGCAGTCCGCGCGCCATCTCGAAAGCGGCCGCCATCGAGATCATTCGGGAATTGCCGCCGTTTGTCGCGCGGGTCGGGGTTTTCGTGAATCCGACAGAAAAAGCGGTCATCGAGACGATGCAACATTGCGGGCTGGATACGCTTCAATTTCATGGAGAGGAACCGCCGGAATTTTGCCGCGCTTTCGGGTTGCGCGTGGTGAAGGCGTTCCGCATGCGTGACGCGGCCTCACTGGAAGCCTTGCGGCGTTATGATTCTGAAACCTGGCTGCTGGACAGTTTTGTGCCGGACAAGCTCGGCGGCACTGGGGCCCGGTTCAATTGGGATTTGGCGGTCGCCGCAGGCAAGCTCGGACGGCCGATCATCCTGGCGGGCGGACTGGACCCGGAGAACGTCGCGCAAGCGGTTAAACACGTCAGGCCTTTTGCCGTGGATGTTTCGAGCGGAGTGGAAATGGCTCCCGGCAAAAAAGATCCGGCGCGCATTCGGGCGTTTATCGCGGCGGCTCGGCAGGTGGAATGACTGGCCCTGATGCGCTGCGTTTGCGGGAATCATTCAGTTGTTAAGATGGCCAGTCCCGGTTTTGCAGCGTTTGCGGCTTTGGATTTCGTTTTTCATTCCATGGGGCAGGCAAGGCTGAATTCAAGCTTGCCAGGTGTGCCGCGGAGAGCGGAAAACAACCGCGCCAATTCAAGGGCAGGTATGAAAAAGAAGAAGAAAAAGCTTGTCATGCCGCGGCGGCAATGGCTCATCAATCCGGCCACTCGGGTGAAAGAATCCGAGAAGCGTTATTTGCGCGCCAAAGCGCGCCGGGTCGAGCAGCAGGTCAAGTATGAAGAATAAACTGAAGTTCGGATTGCCCAAAGGCAGTCTGCAGGATGCCACCATCGAGAAGCTGGCGAAGGCCGGCTTCAAGGTGCAGGTCAGCTCCCGCTCGTACATTCCCTATGTGGATGACGACGAATTGGAGGTGCGGCTGATCCGGGCGCAGGAAATCAGCCGTTATGTCGAGCACGGCTATCTCGATTGCGGCATCACCGGTTACGACTGGATTCAGGAGAACGGCTCGGATGTCCATGAAGTGGGCGAATTTATTTTCAGCAAGATCTCCCGCCAGCCCACCCGCTGGGTTTTGGCGGTTCCAGAATCATCGCCCATCAAGTCGGTGCAAGATTGCGAAGGCAAACGCATCGCCACTGAAGTGGTGAACTTGACGAAAAAATAT
This sequence comes from Verrucomicrobiota bacterium, assembly GCA_040754135.1. Lineage (GTDB taxonomy): Bacteria > Verrucomicrobiota > Verrucomicrobiia > Limisphaerales > SIBE01 > JBFMDG01. Next base: position 489 of record JBFMDG010000664.1, on the reverse strand, counting down.
CTGCGCCAGCATGGGGTTCGCGCCGAGGTGGAATTTTCCTGGGGAGCGACTGAAGTCAAAGCGCACGAACTGGTGGACGCGATTGTGGAAGTGACGGAAACCGGTTCCTCACTGCGCGCGAACAAACTTCGGATTGTGGACACGTTGCTGTCATCGACGCCGCGCTTGATTGCGAATCATTCGGCTTGGAAAAATCGTTGGAAACGCAGGAAGATGGAAACGCTGGCGTTGCTGTTGCGTGGGGCGCTCGAGGCCGAGACCAAAGTCGGTTTGAAAATGAACATCGCGCAGCGGCATTTGCAGCGTTTGCTGGAAGAACTTCCGGCCTTGCGCAATCCGACGATTTCGAGTTTGAGCCAGCCCGGCTGGGTGGCAGTGGAGACGATTATTGACGAGCACGTGGTGCGCGACATTATCCCGCAGCTGAAAGCCGCGGGCGCGGAAGGAATCATTGAGTACCCGCTGAACAAAGTGGTATACTAGCCCGAA
>JBFMDG010000663.1:0-4391 GCA_040754135.1 Verrucomicrobiota bacterium | reverse complement strand
CTCGGGAGCGGTGGTCGCACGGCGTGCGCCGGGCCGGTTTTTTACTTCCAGGAATCATTCCAGCGCACGGGCGGTTTCCCGGAATTCTTTGACCGTTGCCTGTTGTTTTATGACTGGCAGCGGCCCTTCATCCGATGGGCGCGGCTCGATACCGATTCAGATTTGATCGGGATCGAACCCTTCACTCAGGCGGTGACCCTTGCCAACGAGAAAGACCGGGTCAATGCAGCCATTGCCGCCGGCGAGTTCGTGATCCAACGCCCGGTGGACTCGCAATTTGGTCCGGACGGTTGTTTGTACCTGCTCGATTACGGCCAGACCTGGGGAGCTAATTCCGACGCGCAACTGCTGAAAATCTCCTATCAATGGGGCAACCTCGCGCCGATCGCAAAAGTCCGTGTCGATAAAACCGCCGGGCGAGAACCGCTGACCATCGCGTTAAGCAGTGAGGGAACAAAGGATCACGACCAGGACAAACTCGATTACGAGTGGTTGTTGCATCCAGGCGGGAAACAGATTTCAAATGAACCGAATCCGACGGTCACGTTGGATCAGGCTGGAAACTTTGTTGTCGAGTTGAAGGTGCGGGATTCCAACGGCGCCATCGGCAGTGCCAACGTGCCTGTGATCGTAGGCAATTCCGCCCCGGAAATTCGATTCCGCACGCCGCAGGAAGGTGACTTTTTCACTCCGGGCGAACCGGTGCATTTCGAGTTGAGCGTGCAGGATGCCGAAGATGGACGATCAGAGGATTATGATGAGCTGATGGGCGCGCGAACTTTGCTCAACGTGAACTGGAGCAAAGGATCGGGCGAGGCGGCAGTCGAGCCGGGCCTGGCCATGATGAAACAAAGCGATTGCTTCAACTGCCACGCCGTTGAGCAAAAAGTCGTCGGCCCGGCGCTGGTGGAGATTGCAACCCGCTATCGCGATCAGGCGGGAGCAATGGAAACGAGTGTGCAACGCGTGATCAAAGGCAGCAGTGGTGTCTGGAGCGAAGTGCCCATGTTGCCTCATGAATCGCTCAATCCGGACCAAGTGCGAATGATGGTCCACTGGATTTTCGGGTTGCAACCGGGCAAATCAGGATCTGACATCGTCCGCGGTCTCACCGGGCAGGTCGTCGCTCCCAAAGCTGCAGACATTCGCATGGCGCTCCTGGAAGCGAGCTACACGGATAGCGGCAGAGGCGCGGCGGGCCCGATCAGCGCCCAGACGAAAGTTCGTCTGCGCGCGCGACGCCTTGAAGCCGAAGCGGCCGACGAGAAGAGCGGGTTAAAAGTGTTGGGGGGCTTTCTGGGGGCGATCGATCATGAACACTTCGCGCGTTTTAACCGATTGAACCTGCAGGATACCTCGGGCATCACGGTCCGGGTGGCGAGCGCTGGTCAAGGCGGGCGCATTGAACTTCGCTCCGGATCGCCTCAAGGCGAGTTGCTGGCCGAACTGGAAGTAAAGCCGACCGGCGGATGGGACAAATGGGTGGAACTATCGGCTTCGTTACGCCGCCCGGCCAATCGCGATGATGTTTTTGTGGTCTTCGTGAATCCTGGAAAAGGCGGCTTGATGAACCTTGATTGGATTCAGTTCGACCCAATTTCAGGATCAGGCAAGGACAACAAGGCGGCTTCCGCTATTGCAAAACCCGCTTTGTAACCGGGCACTGAAGAATGGGCATTTTGCGATTACACCTTTGTCCAAAACATTCCGTCCCAAACTTTGTCGATCGAAAAACCTTTCCGACAAAGTTTGCGACGATGTTTTCGACAAAGGGAATGGGAGGCGAGACGACTGTCCTATTTTTCCCCTCCCGCGGAGAAGTTGCGGTCAAAGACGTCAAAGACCCGCGCCTCGAACACGACTCTGTAACTCGCAGCACTCCCTAACTGCCAGACACCTCACGCGCACGGGCAGCCGCTGCGGGTCGAAGACCCAAACCGGGGCGATCAAATAAACTCGTTGATCAGGTTCTCGAGGTATTCCTGGCGGCCACTTGAATTCGCGGCGGCTTCACCTTTTTCAAGCATGTAGGCTTCGAGCTCCTTGAATCCGACTTTCCGTTTCTCGATTTTTTCGCCAATGCCTGAATCCCACGAGCTGTAACGCTGCCGGACAAATTCCGCCAGACGCCCGTCCTTGCGAATGGCCGCCGCGATCTTCAAGCCGCGCGCAAAAGCGTCCATCCCGCCGATATGGGCGTAAAATAAATCGACCGGCTCGAAACTTTCCCGGCGCACTTTGGCATCGAAATTCACCCCACCCGTCGTGAAACCGCCCATCTTCAAAATGGTCAGCATGCATTGCGTGGTCAGGTACACATCTGTTGGGAACTGGTCGGTATCCCACCCGAGCATCGGATCGCCGGTATTGGCGTCGATCGATCCGAGCGCGCCAGCCGCAGCCGCCACTTCGAGCTCGTGCTGCATGGTATGGCCAGCGAGCGTGGCGTGATTGGTTTCGAGATTCAGTTTTAAATGATCGATCAACCCGTATTCGCGCAGGAAATTTAAACAAGCCGCGGCATCGGAATCATACTGATGCTTGGTTGGCTCTTTCGGTTTGGGTTCAATGTAAAACTGGCCTTTGAACCCGATCTTCTTCTTGTAATCCACTGCCATGTGAAGGAACTGCGCCAAATGATCGAGTTCGCGCTTGAGATGGGTGTTCCACAAGGTCGAGTAACCTTCGCGCCCGCCCCAGAACACATAACCTTCGCCGCCGAGTTCATGCGTCACTTCGAGCGCTTTCTTCACCTGAGCGGCCGCATAGGCAAACACATCGGCATTGCAGCTGGTCGCCGCTCCGTGCGCATAACGAGGATGAGCAAACAAACAGGCCGTCCCCCAAAGCAGCTTGATTCCGGTCCGCTGTTGCTCTTCTTTAAGCACCTTCACCACTGCGTCCAGATTCTTGTTCGACTGCTTGAGGCTGGCTCCTTCAGGCGCCACATCGCGATCGTGGAAGGCATAAAACGGTGCACCGAGTTTTTGGATGAATTCAAAGGCGACTCGGACCCTCTTTTGCGCGTTGCCAACCGATTCCGATCCGTCGTCCCATGGACGAATGGCTGTGCCGACGCCAAAGGGATCGGAAAGCCGGTTCCGGAAGGTGTGCCAATAAACCACCGAAAACCGCAGATGGTCTCTCATGGACTTGCCTTCGACCAGTTCATCGGCGTTGTAATGCTTGAAAGCGAGCGGGTTTTTTGATTGCGGCCCTTCGTACTGAATTTGCGAAATCTTCGGAAATGCGGCTGGCATAAGTTGGATCAATTGTTCTGCATCAGAGGGGGCATTGCTATGAGAAATTATCAGCGAGTGCAAGCAGAATCCCGAATCGCGCGCGCCAAGGAAAAGAAACTTGGTCTTCCCTCCGCCGAATGCTAAATGGCAGTCATGTCGTTTGCCGATTTTCCCGAACAACAGCGGGTCGTGGCGCTCCTGCAACGCAGCCTGGACCGAGGCCGCCTCGCTCACGCTTACCTGTTCGCCGGCGCCGATTTGATCACGCTCGAGAATATGGCGGCGACGCTCGCCAAAGCGTTGAACTGCCAAAACCCGCCCCGCCGCACCGCCCAAGGGTTGCCTCTGGACAGTTGTGATCAATGCTTGAGCTGCCGTAAAAGCGCTGACCGCATTCATCCCGACGTGCAATGGATCCGTCCGGAATCGAAATCGCGCATCATCACCATCGATCAGGTGCGCGAGGTCATGCAATCGATTTACCTCAAGCCTACGGAAGCGCCCTTCAAGGTCGCGATTTTCGTGGCTGCCGAGCGCTTGAATGTTCAAGCCGCCAATGCTTTTCTGAAAACGCTCGAAGAACCGCCCGCGCGATCGATATTGCTTTTGCTTTCCACCGATCCTCAGCAGGTTCTGGAAACGATTGTTTCGAGGTGTTTGCGGTTGAATTTTTCCGGTGTGGGCCCTGTGGCCGCCAATTCGCCGCACATCGAGTGGTTGCGAGGTTTTGCTCAGGAAGCGGCCGCCCCGCCCAAAGGATTGCTCGGCCAGTACAAACTTCTCGGCACCCTGCTCGCCAGGCTGGCGGAAATCAAAAGCACCGTCGAGAAATCGCTCACCGATCAATCGCCGTTGGAACGCTACGAAGACATCGAGCCCAAGCTCAAGGAACGTTGGGAAGATGAACTGACCGCCAGCATCGAGGCGGAGTACCGTCGCCGTCGCGCGGAGCTGCTCGCGCTCCTGCAATCCTGGATGCGAGATATCTGGATTCAAACGCTCAAAATTGGTGAAGACCAATTACTCTTTCCCGCGTTGAGCCAGCCGGCACAGGTTCTGGCCGGGCGCATTTCGGCGCAACAAGCCATGGAAAACCTTCGAGTGCTCGAACAACTGCAACGCATGCTCGGCTCGAACGTGCAGGAAGCA
>JBFMDG010000662.1:0-4404 GCA_040754135.1 Verrucomicrobiota bacterium | reverse complement strand
CAATGACCGGATTGCGCCGGGCGAAGCGCCGGATCATTCAAATCGAGCCGGTAAAGAATCTGATTGTAATCGTAACGCGGCGTGGGCGCCGGTTTGTCGGCAAACTGCATGGTGTAGGTGCCTTCAAAAATGAGGATCGGCGAGTCTTCCGGCGTGAATTCCGGATGCAAGCGCGGGTTGTAAAATGTGTAGTTTTCGTGCGTCAGAATTTTAATGGCGGGTCCCCAAGGGCCGGTGGGAGTTTCCGATTCCGCATACCAAAGTTCGCCGAAAGCCGAAGGTTTACCGAAGGTTTGCATGAATACGGTCACCCACCGTTTGCGCCAGGGGTGCCAAGCCATCGAGCCGCTGTGCGGTTTGACGGATTGCGCATCCGCCGCTGAAGGAAGCGTTTCCTGTGGCTTGAGCACTTCCCACGTGGACGGGTCCTGCCACGCTTCAAATCGAGCCGGACAACGCAGCGCGGGCAAGGGATTGCCAAAAAGCACCCACGCTTTGCCGCTCGAATCCTTCCATAGCGCAGGATGCCCTTCCGGAAAAGGCGGCGGTTTTGGCGCTGCATCGGATTTTGTCCAAAGCACTTTTTGCAATTCGAAATTCGCCGTGGACTCATTCCAAACGCAAAGCCCGCATTGATAAATGTCCAATGGCGGTTTGATTTTCATAAACGACCCCACCAATCGAGGCGTGCCTTTCGCATCTGGAAGACTGACATAGCCTGTGATCCACGTCGGTCCTTCACCGGGCATCTGCGCAATGCCGCGCGGCGCCCCTTTGTCGTCTCTGAAATAATCGAGCACCAATCGAACAGGCGGCTCGATTTTCACCAGCGGCCGCGTTTCCGTCGTGGCACTGGTCCCATGAAAAATGCCGAGTGGATATTTGGCGAGAGTAGTGTCGCCCCACAGCCAAAAGAGACGTCCCCGATGGACCGCATTCTGAATGCTGTCGCAACCGAGAACGCCCGCTTCCTTCCAATCGCGTTCCCGCCCGAGCTTTTGACTTTCGGCAAAGATTCCACCGCCAGTAATGCGACCAAGCCGGCGCGCAATGATGGTGCGGTTGACTTCAACCGTGATGGTTTTGCCCGGCTCCGGTTTCAAGCGAACTCCCCGCATGCCGAAGCCATCTTTCGGCGTTTCGTAACCATGGCCGATGACATCGAACCACGTTTCGCGTCCCATCAATTCCGGCGCATCGAACGCAATGACTCCGGCGTTGTCGGTGACGAAGCGCGCGTGATGCGTGGTGCGCAGCTCGACCAATGGCACTGGCCAGCCTGTGCCCTTTTCCACAACTCTGATTTCGCAGGGGAGCGGACCAGAGCTTGCATTGGCCGCCGTCGTGTGGCCGCACAACATCGAGGCAGCCCCAATTGCCAGAATAAGTCTGAGGTTCATGGTCGAAACAGCGAGGGTATTGCGCCGGCTCGCGCTTTGGCAAGATCGTTGCCCGCCGGTTCTTTTGTTGAAGAAGTCTGAAGCGACTCGGTGCGGCGTTGCACGCCATATCGCGCGCGTTCTCTGCCAAAAGCGGGAGAAGCGAACTGAGTCATGTCATTTTGACGAACCAAACACCCGTCTCTGATCGCCTTGCGTTTGCATCCAATGCTCCAGTTCAGCTTGTAACTCTTTCACGCGATCGGCCTGACGGGGGTCATAAGCGAGATTGCGCAGTTCATGAGGATCGGCCACCAGATCGTAGAGTTCGAGAGCAGGGCGATGATGATATCGCTTCACCGTGGCCGCGGCGGCGGCATTCGTTTCGGCGGCACGAATCCACGATTCCCAATATCCTCCCCAGTAACCGGCCTTGTTCTCGCGCGGCGCGAGATCAATATGCGTCGTGAACTTGAATTCGGGTTTCAAATTCAAAATCAACTTCCAATCTTTTGTGCGAACGCTGCGCATTGGATAAACGTTCATTTTCCCGTCGGCGCTATGAGTGGTGAAAATGCGATCGCGATGTTCGGATTTTTCTCCGCGGAGCACTGCGGCAAATGACTGGCCATCGATGCCGGTAATCGATTTGCCGCCGGCCAGTTCCAACAACGTCGGAAGAAAATCCACCCAGCTCACCATTGCGGCTGTTCGCGTGCCGGGGCGAATCACGCCCGGCCCGGCCACGAGCAGGGGCACGCGAATGCCGGCGTCATAGCAATTCCATTTTGCGAAAGGGAATTGCGCACCGTGATCGCTCGTCATCAGGAACACGACATTCGTGCCGAGACATGAACGCGCTTTGTCGAGCACCTTTCCCAATTCGTCATCCATGAGCTTGACCGCGGCGCCATACAACAAACGGGCCTGGCGCGTTTCCGGTGTGTCGGTTTGCGTTGGGGGCAAGTCCACCAGGCGGCCGTTCGCCGATCCGGTGTTGTCGGCGTTTGCCGGCCAGGGAACATGCGGCCAATTGGAACCGACAAGCAGGCACAACGGTTTGTCGCTGCGCCGTTCGCCGAGCCAATGCAAGGCCGCGGGAATGGCCTCATGTTCGTGGAAGGCGTCATGCGCGAAAAAATCAAATCCATAATCCCGCGTGTGTTTGTAGTGCGACACCTTCCCGAACGCAGCGACCTCATAACCGAGCTCCTTAAAATAAGCCGGGAACTTTTTGATGTCTGTTCGCGGCTTCGAGTGGTTTGCCTCGGCGCCATTCCGAGAGGGCATCAGGCCGGTGAGCAAAGCCGCCCGGCTCGGCGCGCAACTCGGTGAGGCCACAAAGGCGTGGGTGAAGGTCATGCCCGCCGTGGCAAGTCGCGCCATGTTCGGCGTTCGCACGTCGCGGGCTCCGTAAACTTCCGAATCGAGAAAACTGTGGTCATCCGCGAGGAAGACAACAATATGCGGTCGAGCCGCGGCAGCAGCAGCATCAGCAGGCGCGATTTCGAGGCTCACGACGAGCACCAAAAAGAGCCAGAGGAACTGCGAATGTTGAAATCCATTCGGCGCACCGCGCTTTTTCACAACAGTAGAGCGAAATCGCCTCATCCCGCGGACATTGAGCTGGAGATGAATCTCTGGCAAGCCTGCGCAACGCTGATAGCACTGATTGAGCAGTCCCAAACGCCGCGAAATCACGGCGTCATTTGCCCGTAGGCCGCTTTAAACATGCGTCGAACCAGTCCGCGCCCTGATTTCTGTCCTGAGCCCGCAACGCTTGTTTCAGTCTGGTCGCGCTGGGAGCGTCTGAGCACGCCCACAGGTTATGCGGTCACGGTTTGCTTTCGTAAACTTGCATCGTCTCGATTGTTTGCTTCCACTGCTTCCGCTTTCATCCCGTGACTTTGTCCTTCTAAAAGGCGGCACGGGATTGTAATTGTCGATCTCGCCGTTATCGGGCGCTATGAGTCCCGTGAAAACTGATGTCGTGAATCGTTGCCGAGGTTGGCGTTTGCGGTTGCTGTTCCTCGTTCTCAACCTGCTCCTGGCCGGGTTCAGTTCGCCTCCCGCGTGCGCACAGGCCGCCAATTCCTCGGAACCGGTTACGCTGAATAAGGCGCTCGATCTCCTCGATCGCTGGCAGGAACAGCAACACCTTTATCTCAAGGGCAACCTCGGCATCGGCTCCCCGCAGCTCAATGAGCTCGAAGCGTGGCTCGATCAACACGCCACCAACTGGGTCGTGCTGCTTCTCGAATCAGCCGCCGATGAACAGTTCCGCGCCAATGATGGCCGCCAGCTTACCGGGCCCGACGCCGTGGATGAAGCCATTGGCAAAGGCCTGCCCAACCGGACGCATTTCGGCCAATGGCGCGATCCGCGCACCGGTGAAGCGAACGGCGCGTTTTTCATTCTTTATTTGCGCGAGCGCAATTTTACCTACTTCGGCTCCGATGTTTTCGATCGGCGCGGCCTGGGTGAAGACCGATGGCAGGGAAATCTGGATCGCTGGGCCATCACCGCCATGCGCGGTGGCGGCCGAATCGTGGATGCGGTCAAGGACACCATTTTGAACATTCACCGACAACTCGACGCGCGCATCGCAGCGGAAATCAGAGCCCGAGAACAACGCGCCGCCTCTGAAGCCGCGGCCCGAGCGCAGGCGGTGGGGCAAGCGCAAGCCCAACTGCAGCGCGCTGCTGATGCCTTGAAACTCATGCAGGAACGCGTGGCCAAGCTTAATCCGCAAAGCGATCCGAATAAGACCGGCGACCTTTTTCATCCGGATCTCGCGTCACTCAATGCCGAACTCGAAGCCGCGCGCAGCGCCTTTGCCGCGGGACAATTGAATTCGGTGCAAGCCGTGGCCAAAAAAATCCAATCGCAGGCGGAGCGTTATTTCAAACAGCTGGATGATTTTGCCACGGCCCGCCAGAGCATTGAGTTGATAGCCAAACGCGTCGAGGAACTCGCCCAACAGCCCTTTGCGCGTGCAGCCACCGCCTCGATTGAAAGCGCCCGG
>JBFMDG010000661.1:0-4405 GCA_040754135.1 Verrucomicrobiota bacterium | reverse complement strand
ACTGGTGCTTTGGCTGGACCAGGCGCCCGCGGCGAGTGAATTTCGCGTCTTGCTCCGAACTCCGCGTCGAAGCGAGCCGCTCATTTATCCCACAACCCTGCAGTTGAAACCGGGCCGGTGGTATCACCTGGCGGTCATCGCTGAACCACGCAGGCTGCGGGCTTGCATCAACGGAATCCCTTTTGTGGATCTCCCCTTGCCGCGCGAATTGGTGTCGCCGGGGCCGGCAAGCGTTTTCACGCTGGGCCGCCATGGGATACGCGAGGCCGGTTCGACAGTTTTTGATTACGCCGGCCAAATCGATGAGTTGCGGCTCTGGTCCTCCGCTCGATCGCCGGAACAAATCCGGCAACAGATGTTCACGAGGCAAAGCGGCAATGAACCGGGTCTGGTCGGTTTGTGGAATTTTGATGACGGCTCAGCCAACGATCGTTCACCAGGCGGCCATCACGGACGTTTTGTAGCAGCGACAGCAACGCCGGTTGTGCCCTGGCCGCGAGTCAAAGAGTTTGTTGATTTTGATCGGGCCTTGGTCCTTGACGGCAAAGAATCCTATGTCGAACTCGACGGCAACATATTTCGTTCGTTGGGCGATGCGACCATCGAATTCTGGGTGCTTTGGAAAAGCTTTGCCGCTTACAATAACCATCGGGCTTTCAGTTATGGGGACTCTTTTATCGAATGGTTGGTCAGTTCGAGCATGGGCGGAGGACCACATTTGGAATTTCGCAATCCGGCTGACCGTGGTGTGTTTCCCGGCCGGCAAGATCTGCAACTGAATCGCTGGTATCACGTGGCGGCGGTGTCAGGCAGCGCGGGCATGAATCTTTACCTCAATGGCGTCTTGCTGGGCCGCAACGCAGGCATGAACAGCTTCAAGGACCTGAACGCGACGGGCCCTGCAAGAATCGGCAAGATGACGGCACAATTTCAAACCACCGATCCCTCCTTTTACGGGGAGATTTCAGAATTCCGGATCTGGTCGGTCTGCCGCAACGAAGCGGAGATTCGCACGAATATGTTCCGCAGGTTAAGCGGACGAGAACCAGGTCTGGTGGGCTTGTTGAATTTTGCCGACGGCACACCACGCGACCTCTCGCCCAACGAAAACCATGGAGAGTTCAAAGGAAACGCCAGAGTGCTTGCCCGGCGCCTGCCGCAACCGGAGGATGTCATCGCGCCCGCGATTATCGCGTCGCATGTCACCGATGAGCGGGGACAGGCACTGCCATTTTTTGAAATTCACGTGTTGGAAGACAACGTCCCGACCTTGTCTTTTACCGACGCCTCGGTCACTACGAACCTGCAGTTTTGTGTTTACCCAAACGGAGGGATTCATCGGATCGTGGCACGAAGCGGTGAAAAGCGCGGTGTGCTCAGCCTGCCGGAGGTTCGGCCAGGTCAGAGGTATGATTTAAGTTTTGTGCTGAGCGATGCAAGCAGCGTGGCCGGCACTCTTCGCATGTTCGACGGCACGCCGCACGTGGCGGTACCGGTGCAAGCGCTCGACGCCACGAACCGCGTCGTCGCCACCGTGCTCACAGACGAGCAAGGCCATTACAGGATCGAGAAACTCAAGGCTGGTTCGTATTTCCTTCGGGCGATGGTGCGGGATGGGTACGAGTATTTCGTGGAAGCGAATCAATCGATGTTCATTCCCTCCGCGAAAATCGCAAATCGAGAATCTCAAATCCCTGCCCGCCATGGCTTCAGCGGAGGCGGGGCAAATCTCAAATCCCTGACCGTTCCTCCGGGCGAGACGCTCGAGAAAGTCGATTTCCGATTTGCACCCTTTAAGAAGGGCCAATGGCGCACATTCACCACCAGCGACGGGTTGGCGAGCTCGGTTGTTTACCGTCTTCTGGGTGACAGGTCCGGATTACTGTGGGTCGTGGGAATGGGAATGGTTTCGCGTTTTGATGGAAAGCGATGGACAGAGTTCGCGCCATTGGCTGGCGCCCCACTCGCGCTGCATCAAATGAGCGACGGTTCGGTTTGGTTTGGCAGCGGCTGGTACGGCCGATTCCTCGCACGGTTCGACGGCGAACAGTTTACCACGTTTGATCGGAACAACATCGCCTCCGACGTGAATGCCCTCGAATCGGACTCGGCGGGCGTGCTGTGGATCGGCACGAAGACCGGTTTGCGATGCTATGATGGCAGTCAATTCTTCACGCCTGGACCTGCGAACAACGCGTTGACCAGTATCTGTATCACTGCGCTCCATCGCGCTCGCGATGATTCCATGTGGGTGGGGACAACCGCCGGCATTTTTCGCGTGAGACCCGCCGCTGCCCAGCCAACAGACGGGCGTCGAACCAAACCGCTTCTCGCTCCAGAATACATCGATGTTTTCACGACGACGAACGGTCTGGTCCACAACCATATCACCGAGATTGTGAGCGGTCCTGATGGTTGGATTTGGATTGGAACTTTGGGAGGTCTGTCGGCTTTTGATGGCGGTCGGTTTCACAATCTCACTCGTGAGGATGGCCTGCCCTCGGCGAGCGTGACGACGTTGGCGATCCAGCCCGATGGGATCGTTTGGATCGGTTATTATCACGGAGAAAAAATGGGGCGCGGCATATCGCGCTACGACGGACGCACGCTGGTCAACTACACGGCGTCCGACGGCCTCTCGAATGAATCAATCGTGGACCTGCATTACTCGCGCGATGGACTGCTCTGGATTGCTACGGATTCGGGAGGTCTCATCCGGCATCAGCCGGACACGGTGCTCACATTGGATGTCAAAGACGGTCTCAATCATCGCAACGTGGGAACGGTTCGGTGTGAGGACGACGGGACGCTCTGGCTTTCTTGCGGCTGGAGCTATGGTCCCGGTGCCGGTCTGTATTATTGCGCACCGGATCTGACAAGACATGGAACGTTTCGTCCGGTCGATTTTGCTGCGGCCGCTCGCCTGACCAACGTCTGGTGGACGTCCATCGTTCGCGATCACGCTGGCGATCTATGGCTGCAGAATTACGACAACGAATTGTTTCGCTACGACGGTCGAGAAGTGCTGCGGGTTCAGAATTCATCAATTGCGCTTGCCTGCAATCGCGACGGTCGGCTGCTCTCTTTTACGGAGGACGGTATTTGGCGTCTCGATGGAACGAACCAGACTCTGCTGATCGAAGCGCGCCGATTGAGTCCGGGCAAGTCGATCAGAAATCTCCTCCAGCACGCCAGCGGACTAATCGTGCCGATGGAGAGATTGCTCCAGGACAACGCGGAAACAATCTGGATTGGCCTCCCATCCGGACTGTTCGCTTTCCACGGCGGGGATACGCCTACGCAATTGGTTGACAAACCTGTGCAATCCCTCGCCCAGGACCGGACTGGCACCGTGTGGGCCGCGATGGGTGGATTGGGCGTCGCTCGTTATGATGGGAAACAGTTGCAGATTTTTACTCCGGCCGACGGATTGCCCGGATCGATCAACACCATTTTTCCGGCAAAGGATGGCACGCTCTGGTGTGCAACTCAGCGTGGAATTGTCCGATTTGATGGCTTGGCCTGGAGCGTCGTGGACGTGCGGGACGGTTTGCCCAGCAATGAAGCGTTGTCGATCAGCGAAGATCCCTCTGGAGGGATTTGGTTTGGCACCTCGGGAGGCGCCTGCCGCTATCGGGCCAATACCAACCAGCCGATTGCCCGCATTCTATCGATTCAAAGCGAGCAGTCGTTCACGAATCTCGCGTCGTTGCCAACGTTGAAGACGGGCGCTCGGCTAACGGTTCACTTCGACGCGATCGATTTCAAAACGGTTCCAGAGAAACGGCAGTTTCGATGTGCTCTTATGAAGAGTCGCGCCGCGGAGCCAAACAAGTTCGCATGGCAACGCGCGACCTTCGAAACGCACTTCGAATGGACGCCTCCCGAACCGGGCAGCTACACGTTCGCCGTGCAAGCGATCGACCGCGACTTGAACTACTCCACACCTGCCACGCTGGTCCTCAATATCGTCGCTCCGTGGTATGCCAATGCGTGGGTGCTGTATCCGGGCGGAAGCATGATGGTTGCGCTGGGCTTAACCGCCTTGGTGGCCACAGCAAAAGCCAAACGACGCAAACGGGAGGCTCAAGAATTGCGCGAGCGGTTGTTGGTTGAGGAACAGAAAGCGCGAGAAACCGCCGAAAGCGCCGCCATGGCCCTGGCCGCAAAGAATACACAGTTGGAAGCCGCCAAAAAGGAAGCCGACGAAGCCAGCCAAGCCAAATCCCAATTTCTGGCCAGCATGAGCCACGAACTGCGCACGCCGCTCAACGCAATCATCGGTTACTCGGAAATCGTCCAAGAGGAACTCTCCGATTTGGGTGTGAAAGAGGTCATTCCCGATTTGCAAAAGATCAATGCCGCCGCGCGCCATCAACTCGGTCTGGTCAATGACATTCTCGAT
>JBFMDG010000660.1:0-4410 GCA_040754135.1 Verrucomicrobiota bacterium | reverse complement strand
CACGCCGTAAGCAATTGCGATAACGCTGGCGCAGGCGCTGAACCATCATTTTGACGGCCGCCTCCGAGGTACTGAGCTTTTCCGCGATCTGCGCATAGGTCGAGGATGATGTCCCGCCGACAATGAACCCTTTGAGATTGTCCAGCAGAAGCCGTTTCTCGGGAGTGGCATAATCCTCTTCCATCAATGCGAGCGCCTTCTCCACCACCGTGTAAGCCCAGGCCCGTTCGAACTGCGTTTCAGGGTCGAACGGGTCCTGCGGTTCGTTGGCGAATTTGCCTTCGGCAGTTTGCTGGTCGAGTGAGAGGATCTTTTGACCGCCGCCACGCTTTTGCGCCCGGGCACGATCCTGTTCACTGAAAATAAAATGTTTGAAGCAGGCTAACAAAAACGAGCGGAACCGCCCTTTCTGAGGAGATGCTTTGGTCACCAACTCCGACTCCAGAAGTTGCACAAAGAAGGACTGAGTCAAATCTTGCGCGTCATGCGGGGAGTGCCCCATCCGCCGGCAAAAGGCATATAGCGGATACCAATAGGCACGACAGAGCTTTTCCATTGCCTCGATGGCTTGCGAATTCTCCTGGCCCGCCGCCAAAACAATACTCCAATGGGTCGTGGCGAATGGCTCCATGTTCAAGCCATCGGAAGAGGCATTGTCATCGTGCGCAGTCACGCTGGTTGAAATTGAAAAGGACTTTTAACGTTCGCAGATTTTCTCGCAAGCCGGATCCCGAGATGTGTAACGAACATCATTGTTCAGCTCACGCTTTCCTCGACTCCTGCCGCACAGTTTTTCATATTCATTGTTGGATCAAGCGGGCTCGTTGCAAAGGCCGATTCCGTCACTCTCCGAGCTTTCATGCATTGGAACGGTCAACGCGCCGTCGAAACAGGTGGGCTATTTTCATGTGTCCGCAGGTCAAGAGGTTGGCCCACTTTCAATCTTGCTAGCCCCCGGATGTTGGATACTCTGGTCGAAGCTCAATACCAAACGAGTCCATGGACACACTCCCCACGACAGATGCGAGCAAAGCACAAAAGACGAAAGCGCGGACATTGGCCATCATCGGGCTGATTGCTTCTGTCGTGATCGGTTTTAACCTGCTGGGTGATTTCACATTTCACGTGAGCGCTGCAACCGGTCAAATGTGAGATGCGTATGTTTTATTGGACCATCGGTTCGTCTCCGGAAATGCGCAATCTCGATCCAGCTTTACGCGCCCGTGTTTGGCGCCAATGCTATCTGCTACCCTTCGCCGATTGGCAGACATGGGTTGCATTCGTGGTTGGGCCGACATTCTTTATGATTGCGGGATCAGTGCTTGGCGGAATTATCGACACCACTCATCCGGAATGGCATCCACAGCTCATCAGAGATGTTGAGCCGCCGCTCTTCTGGTTTTTGGGGGCGCTTGGTGGCGCTGCCATTGGGGCGCTTGGATGGATCTCTTACTACGCGCAACGGGTGCGTCCGTACGTCCGCGCATATCTTGCCGCGCAACATGGAATCCTGTGCTGATAAAACATGCGAAAAGAGTTCATCACCATTGGTTCCACCATTTGCATGGCGCTGTTTCCATTAGCTGTTCACGCGGCGGCGCCAACCGGCGAGATTCGGCGCCATGGATTTTATGAACTGCTGCTCATCTACTTGCCCGCTGTCCTGACATTTGCCACAATTTTTATTTTTCTTCCCGCGCTTCTCCGCCGAATCACCAAGAACCCCGAATTGGATCGCTACAACCAGCACATGCAAAATGTGGAAACACAATTACAGCGAATCGCGGAGGCGCTGGAAAAGAAAGATAAAGACGGCGGTGCCGCTTAACCAAGGCCGCCAATGGGAACGGTCTATGAGTCTCCGCCTCAAACACCGCTTTTCGCAGGGCATGCAGTGTCGGTCTTGCGACTGGTTTTGGGTTGACGATTTTTTCCAGTCACGCCGGCGTCAATTTGATTCACCAATCGGCGGAATGAACCCAAATCGGGCTTTTACCTTAATTGAACTGCTGGTCACGATCGCGATCATTGCAATATTGGCAGCACTCCTTTTTGCAGTGACAGTCCGCATTCGCTCGCCCCTGTCTGAAAAGGTATGCCGGAACAATTTGGGACAGATTGGTGTGGCCATGCAGCTTTATCGCAATGATAACGAAGGGCAATACCCGCTGCTCAGCGCGGTTCGAGGAACGACTGGAGAAGCGTTCAAGATTCAAACTCCGGCCCGACCAACTTGGAGCTTTCGATTTGCTCTCGGTGGGAAAACGACAACAAACTCTCCGCCGGAAGCGAACAGACCGCTGTTCAAGTATGTAAAGGCGGCAGAGACTTTTCGCTGTAAGGACGACAAAGGGTATGACGTCAAGCTCTCGAGGGGAGGCACAACCGTGGAAAGCATCTGGAAATGGCAAGGCTGCAGTTATGGGTACAATCCGGTAACTGGATTGCGCGTTCCGAAAGCTGAAGGTATTTCCAATCCATCAAAGGTTGTGCTCGTTTACGAATACCCTGGTTGGAACATTCCGATGGAAGTCATCCTTTGGCATCGATTCAAACGCCGCGAATCGTTGCCGCTGGAAGATCATTACAAGAAAGGACGCCAGTTGGTGACGCCCTATCTCTTCGTGGATGGCCATGCCGAGGTCGTGCTTTTCAAACAGGACGAAACACCGCGTGACTCGAACCGTATTTCCTGGCGTCCCTAAGCCGGGTGATCTGTTTCGCAGATGGACGGAATGAAACCAAACAGGACTTTTAAATTCATCGTCGCTAGCTGGGAATCCAATTGTGATGAAATAATCCCCATACAAGAATCCAGCGGTTCTGGGCGCGTCTCGATAGCAAACGTATGCTTCGCCAAAAAATCTGGCTCAGGCCTTTGTTGGCGGCATGCACTCGCGCAAACTCACCCAGCACTTTCCGCCGGTCCGCGGAGAACTTCCAGGTCTTGCCCGAATCCAAAGCCTCGACCAGCAAACTGGCCAGATTTTTCAGGGTCGTATTGTACTCACTGAAGCCCCCGGCATCGAGGCCATCCAGGCAGGCCCGAGCGGCGGTGCGATTTTCTTGCAGGGCCTCGTCCAGGGCGCGCCAGAGACGAAAACGGTTTTTCAGTTCTGAGTCGCCTGGCAAAGCCAGCGCATGTTCGATCACAGGCGCTGTCTCGGCCAGCCGTCCGGCCTGCTGCAGCGCCAGCACCAGATTGTTCATGGCCCAAAGCGGGGGATGCGGCCGTTGCCGCCAATCCGCGAGCCAATCGATCGCTTCGCGGAAACGGCCAAGCACCGTCAGGGCATATCCCATCGGCGCCCACGTTGCATCATCGGCGCGCAACCATGCCCCTTCTTTGCGCAACCACCAGCGAATGCGGCTTTCCTTTTTCTTCTCGGCCAGCCAGTCGATATAGGTGGCAACGGCTGCGCGCGCCAGCGGCTCGCGATCACGGAGGCTGAGCAACTGGTGCTCGGAAAGTTTGTCTCCACGCTGGAGCGCAAACTGAACCCACAACGCGCCGACATGCGGATGCGCCTGAGGTTCCGAGAGCATCTGCTCCACAATCCGGCTCGCTTGCGCGCTCCACCCGGCCTGGACCAGCGCCTCGGAGGCGGCCGCCAACGGCCAACTCTCCTCGATCGAGCCGAGGCAGATCATTTTGAAAAAGTGCAGGGCAGCGGATTGATCGCCGCGGCGGGCCGAATACTGGACTTCACGCGCGTAAACCCATTCGCTGCGATGATGCTGGCGCATGCGGGCAAGCGTCTGCCCTGCTTCATTCAATTCCCCGTCGGCCATCTGCAAATCAAACAGACAATTTCCGGCGAACCCGTAGCCAGGGCTCAAATCAAGCGCGCGGTGGAAAAGTCTTTTCGCCTCCCCGCGTTCGCCCATGCGCAATTTGATTTCGGCCAACTGCCCGACCGGCACTGGATCGAGCGGTTGCAACCGCGCCATCATCGACGCGGCTTCCGCAGCTCCGTTAAAATCGCCGATTTCCAAAAGCCAATCGGCCAGAACATTCCAAGCCCAATAAATGCCGGGTTGATCCTGCAACGCCGCTTTCATCTGGGCGATTGCCGCAGGAACATGCCCGCGTCGATGCTCGATCCAGGCGGCGCGGGCGCGCAGTTCCGGCTTCCATCCTTCGTTCGGCTGCGGCCCGCAGGCTGCAAGTGCTTCGTCGAACCGACCGGCCTTGGCCAGCGCCAGCGCTTTTTCGTCCCGCGCGGCGGACGATTGTGGATTGAGCGCGAGAGCGCGATCGATGGCCTCGATTTTTTGCGACAGTTCCTCCGGTTTTTCCAGGCACCTGGCCAAGGCCAGCCAGACCCGTCCATCGCCCGGTCGTTGCGTGGTCAGATGATGCGCCACCTCCAGGGGGAAGGCGTTTTGTCCGAGTTTTCCGGACCAGGT